>NZ_JAUMKF010000056.1:0-498 GCF_030519405.1 Bacillus sp. C28GYM-DRY-1 | reverse complement strand
CATCACCCGGCATGTATGGGAGGACCACAAAGAAAAGGTCAGACAAAATCGCTTATCTGTTTCAGGAAAAACCCTCTATAAAAAAAGAAAAGAAAAAATAGAGCGAAGCTTTGCAGATTCAAAACAGTTGCATGGGCTTCGCTATTGCAGATTGAGGGGAAAACGGAATGTGAGTGAACAAGTTCTCCCCACAGCCGCATGCCAGAACATGAAGAAGATTGCCACATACCTAGCCAAGCAGGGCTAGGTATGTGGGAGCTCTTTTTCTGTTTTTAAAATCAGCCGAATATCCAAAAAACAGCGTAAAACAAAAAAAGCTTGTAGAAAAACATCGTTTTCTCTACAAGCTGACTGCCGAAATAATTCGGCAGTCTCAGCGTGTCGACAAAGTCACAATAAGTGGCTTCATCGACACGCTTTTTTTGTTAAAATATGAGTGAATCTAGATTTTGGAGGTTTTACCATGTTGTCCAAACACTCAAAAGATCAGCGTGAACA
>NZ_JAUMKF010000055.1:0-503 GCF_030519405.1 Bacillus sp. C28GYM-DRY-1 | reverse complement strand
AATACACTTACGGAAAAGGTCCGGAGTATTCTTCCGAATTAGAGAAACTGCAGGCAGAGAATCGTTATCTGAGACAGCAGAATGAAGTTTTAAAAAAGTACAACGAATTGGAAAGGAAGTTGATAGCGAAACGTCAGTCGAACTTGTAGAATTATTGTACGACACAATGACAGTACAGGATATCTGTATTCATTTAGGTATCTCTCGAGCGTCTTATTATCGTTGGAAGAAGAATTTGATGAGGGATCATCCCAAGCGCCACTTGGAAAAACAAATCGGCACGTTGTGCCGAGAGCACAAGTATCGATATGGGTATCGAAAAATCACAGCCATACTAAAAAAGAGAATGCGTATTAACCATAAAACTGTTCAACGCATTATGCAGAAAAATCAATGGCAGTGCCGGGTTAAGGTGAAAAAGCGCAAGAAGAATGGGCAGCCATATGCCGTGGTCGATAATATATTGGATCGGAACTTTCAGTCTGATCGCCCTCTTGAAAAAC
>NZ_JAUMKF010000054.1:0-524 GCF_030519405.1 Bacillus sp. C28GYM-DRY-1 | reverse complement strand
GTCTTCGGCTACAACGGCTTCAACCGCTTCGAGCCGGGGCTGATCGATGGGGCGGACGACGGCCGTGAAGCGGGCGGTGACCGGAACGCCGGGGGCGACCAGCATCCCGGGGTTGCGCCCGGGGGCGACCGGAACCCCGGGGCAGGGCAGGCGGCCCCTCCCTCCGCAGCGGCGAGCGGGCAGGCCGCGCCTCCGCCCGGGGCCGCGAGCGGGTCGCAGGGACCGGACTCGGCCGGTCGGGGCCCTGGCGGTACGGCTGAGGGCTCGAACTCGGCTACCCGGGCCCCCGGCGCACCCCCTGGGGGCTCCGACTCGGCCACCCAGGGCCCCAGTGCGGCAGGCGGGGGTTCGAACACCGCCACCCGAGGTCCTGGCCCTGGCCCTGACACGGGCGACGGTGAGGCCACACGGCAGGCCGATGCCGCCGCCCCCGGATCGAGCAGTTGGCTCAAGTTGCTGCGCGTCGACCTGTACGCGGCGCAGATCGGCTGGCTGTATCCGCTCGCGCTGGCCGGCCTGATCAC
>NZ_JAUMKF010000053.1:0-534 GCF_030519405.1 Bacillus sp. C28GYM-DRY-1 | reverse complement strand
GACTCCTCTCGGGCGCGCCATTATTCTAATAGAATAGATAGGAAATCGGGAAGTAGCTCAGCTTGGTAGAGCACATGGTTTGGGACCATGGGGTCGCAGGTTCGAATCCTGTCTTCCCGACCATTTTTAATGGGGCCTTAGCTCAGCTGGGAGAGCGCCTGCTTTGCACGCAGGAGGTCAGCGGTTCGATCCCGCTAGGCTCCACCAAAAGTTTTTTAAAAAGTTGTTGACTTAAAAGAAGTAACGTTGTATACTAATAAAGTTGCTTTAACAAAGTGAACAAACAAAATGATCTTTGAAAACTAAACAAGACAAAACGTACCTGTTAATTCAATTTTTAAAAAATCGCACAGCGATGTGCGTAGTCAGTCAAACTAAGGCCTGCATGACGAAGGTCACACAGGTGCCGCCGCAGGATGCGGTGAACTTAACCTGTGATCCATTTTATCGGAGAGTTTGATCCTGGCTCAGGACGAACGCTGGCGGCGTGCCTAATACATGCAAGTCGAGCGGACAGATGGGAGCTTGCTCCCT
>NZ_JAUMKF010000005.1:0-192161 GCF_030519405.1 Bacillus sp. C28GYM-DRY-1 | reverse complement strand
CACTTCAACCGAATAACTCACTCTTGTCCTCATAGAAAAAACACCTCCAAGTCTAATTTCGGATAACAATCATCCTTTTTCAAACTTGAAGGTGTTTTTTTTTGTCTCATCTTATGGGGTCAGTCCCATTCCTGTCCGGTGCTTTTTTATGCTTATTTTTTGATAAGGTCTTTGCGGTTGGACATTTCAATCCACTCTTCAAGCTTATCTTTTAATGTGTTGAAACCTTGTGGTGTAGAAGCTTCTTCACTTACTTGTGCAGCTTTAGGTTTTCTTGGTTTGCTTTCTTTTTTCTCTGGCGCGGCTTGTGTCGCACGAATTGAAAGGCTGATTTTTCCTTTTTCTTCATCAACAGCAAGTACTTTTACTTGTACTTCGTCGCCAACTGAAAGGTGCTCGTTGATATCTTTTACGAAACCGTGAGTCACTTCAGAAATGTGTACTAAACCTTGAGTTTCTTCATCTAATGCAACAAACGCACCATACGCTTGTAATCCTGTAACTTTACCAGTGTAAACACTGCCCACTTCAAATTTTGCTGCCATTCATAACAACTCCTAAGTTAAATTAAATATCTGTTTATACGCAATTTAAAATTATATCACACATGTCTAATTTCCGCAAAGAAAACTTTTTATTAAGAAACCACGTTTATACACAGCAAAAAGGGGGTAACCTGAAAATACTAAAGGCTTTCTAGTATTCCCCCTTTTATTGGATGCGAACAAAAGGTTCGTATCTTTTTTTATGTTGTTTTATGCAGGAAGCGTTTCATTCTGACTAACGCTTCTTGAAGCTGCTCAATTGAGGTTGCGTATGAACAGCGAATATACCCTTCACCGCTCGGACCAAACACACTTCCCGGAACAACAGCCACTTTTTCCTGCGTCAGAAGCTCTTCGGCAAACTGCTCCGAGCTCATTCCCGTGCTTTTGATGGATGGAAAAGCATAGAAAGCGCCGCCTGGATGATGACAGCTGAGGCCGATTTCATTGAGCGTTTCCACAAATAAATTTCGCCTTCTCCGGTAGCTTTTTTTCATTTTTTCTACATCTTCTATGCCGTTCTTCAAGCCTTCAAGGGCGGCAAACTGCGCCATTGCCGGCGCGCACATCATCGCATACTGGTGAATTTTAAGCATTGCATCCCGAAGCAAAGGTGGTGCTGCGGCAAAACCGAGCCTCCAGCCCGTCATCGCAAACGCTTTTGAAAAGCCTGAGATGACAACCGTCCGTTCCTTCATTCCCGGTAATGCCGCTATGCTTGTAAATTCCTCATCATATGTCAGCTCCGCGTAGATCTCGTCTGCTAAGACGATGACATCATGTTTTTTGGCAAACTCAGCAATCTCATTCAGCTCTTCCTTTGTATAAACTGAACCTGTCGGATTCGAAGGCGAGCAGATGAGAATGGCTTTTGTTTTTTCAGTGACTGCCGCTTCAAAATCCGCAGCCGTTGCTTTAAACCCTTTGTCTGCCGTTGTATGAACGTGAACCGGGATACCGCCTGCCAAAGAAACAAGCGCTTCGTACGCCACAAAACACGGCTCAGGAATGATGACTTCCTCACCTGGATTCACAATGGCGCGGATCGCAATATCCAAAGCCTGACTTGCCCCTACTGTCACAATCAGCTCATTGTCTGGCGAGTAGCTAAGGTCAAACCTGCTGCTCAAATAACGGCTGATTTCTTCTCTCAAAGAGTATAAACCGGCATTTGCCGTGTATGACGTATATCCTTGTTCAAGGGAGAGGATGCTTGCTTCTCGGACATTCCACGCGGTAACAAAATCAGGTTCGCCGACGCCTAAAGAAATGACGCCTTCCATCGTTGCTGCCAGATCAAAGAATTTGCGGATGCCGGACGGCTTTATTTGTTGTACATAATCAGATAAATAAGAAGACATTTACGGTGACACCACAATTCTTTTGTCGTCGTCTCCTGTTTCAAACACTTTGCCGTCATGCTTGTATTTTTTCAGGATAAAATGGGTTGTCGTAGAGACAACTGAATCAAGCGTGGATAGTTTATCTGAAACAAACCGCGCTACGTCAGACATTGAATTACCGCGAATCACGACAGACAAATCGTACACTCCTGACATCAGGTAAACTGATTCAACCTCTTGGAACCGGTAGATCCGTTCTGCCACTTCATCAAAACCGACTCCCCGCTTCGGCGTTACTTTCACGTCAATCATGGCTGTGACCCCTTCATGTCCGTCGACTTTTCGCCAGTCAATCATAGCGGAATAATCAATGATAACCTTTTCTTTTTCCAGCTTGTCAATAATAGTTTGGACTTCATTTACAGGGATACCCGCCATCTTTGCGATTGTTTCTAAATCGGCACGGCTGTTTTCGTCTAAAATTTCTAATATTTCTGTTTCTTTTTCTGTCAATTTCATTCGATTCACACCTTTGCAATGTCAAGAAATCTCATGACATTATATCACGTTTTTTGACGAATGCTAAGAAAAAAACGAGGAGAAACTTCCGCTAGAATTGACAATTTCAGGGCACAATACAGACATCACATGAAAGGAAGTGACATAGAATGGAGGCGGTTTCACCAACAAGGCGGCTAACAGTCGATGGCGTAAATGTATATTACGAACATTATCAAAATCCGGGCAGGCAAACGCTGGTTTGCATACACGGTTTTTTATCGTCTGCTTTCAGCTTCAGAAAAGTCATCCCTCTCCTTCAGGACAGGTACGACATCATCGCGCTTGATTTGCCTCCTTTCGGCCAATCTGAAAAATCAAGAACTTTTATCTATACCTATCAAAACCTCGCTAAGCTTGTCATCGGGATTTTGGAACACTTGCAAGTCAAGCAGGCTGCGCTTGTCGGCCATTCTATGGGCGGACAGATTTCGCTGGCTGCTGCTCTCCAAAAGCCGGAGCTTTTTTCAAGGATTGTGCTGCTTTGCAGTTCAGGGTATTTAAAACGTTCGCACCCATCGATCATTTTCGGGACCCATCTTCCGTATTTTCATCTTTATGTCAAGCGCTGGCTCTCGAAAGAAGGCGTAATGAAAAATTTGCTAAATGTTGTGCATGACAAATCACTGATCGATGAAGAGATGATTGACGGCTATGGCAGGCCGTTTCAAGACGAGCAGATTTTCAAAGCCATGACAAGGTTTATCCGCCATAGAGAAGGAGATTTAGGTCCCGAGCAGTTACAGAAAATGAACAAGCCTGCTTTATTGATTTGGGGCGAGGAGGACCGAATCGTCCCTTTGGAGATTGGTAAACGGCTTCACGGAGATTTGCCCGATTCCGTGCTGTACTCACTCGATCAGACTGGACATCTGGTGCCTGAGGAACGGCCTGAACTCGTTTCCGAACACATTGCAGAGTTTATCAAATAACAAAAAACCGGTACAGAACCGGTTTTTTAAGGCGTACAGGAGCTGCTGTCTTTAATGAATAAAAGCTGGCCAGCCACTTCCCGGCAGCTGTCAATCGGCAGCGTTTGTTCAAAAGAAGCTTCAAATATCTGCTGAATGCTTTTTGCCAGCACGTCGGGATCGTCTTCATCATAGACAGCCTGCACGACATCAACAGCCTCTGTTTCGTAAAACTCTTCTCCATATTTAAACGGATCCCATTTGGCAATAATCTTGATCATTTCCCTGACCGCTTGACTTTCTTCCATATTCATCACCGCTTATAATAAAATTTGCAGTTCAATTTTATCATAGTTATGTTAAGAAGAACTAACTACATGAGGGGGTAATAGAATGGATTTTGATAAACGAGAAGAACGCCTTGGAACCCAATCAGTCAAATGGGACAAAACAGGCGAATTATTCGGCGTGACAGATGCACTCCCGATGTGGGTGGCGGATATGGATTTTCGCGCGCCGAAAGCGATAACTGAAGCATTAAAAGAGCGCCTCGACCACGGGATTTTCGGTTATACGGCTCCGGATCAAAAAACAAAGGTTGCGGTGTGCGGATGGATGCAAAACAGGCATGGCTGGAAGGTGAACCCAGAAAGCATCACATTCAGCCCGGGCGTTGTCACAGCTTTGAGCATGGCGGTACAAGCTTTCACAGAGCCTGAAGACCAAGTGGTTGTCCAGCCTCCTGTTTATACGCCTTTTTACCATATGATTGAGAAAAACGGCCGGCACATATTACATAATCCGCTGCAAAAAAAAGACGGCACGTATGCAATGGATTTTGAAGATTTGGAGACGAAGCTTAGTGATCCAAGCGTCAAATTATTTATTTTATGCAATCCTCAAAACCCTTCAGGCCGTTCATGGGGACGGGAGGATTTACTGAAGCTCGGTGAATTGTGTCTTGAGCATGGGGTTACAGTTGTATCGGATGAAATTCATTCCGACTTAATGCTGTACGGAAACAAACACACACCGTTCGCTTCTCTCTCTGACGATTTCGCTGAGATATCTGTGACATGCGCTGCACCAAGCAAAACATTCAATATCGCCGGATTGCAGGCGTCAGCAATCATTATTCCTGATCGTTTGAAGCGTGCCAAGTTTTCCGCCAGCCTTCAGCGCAACGGATTAGGCGGATTGAACGCGTTTGCCGTCACTGCGATTGAGGCCGCTTACGACAAAGGCGGACCTTGGCTCGATGAGTTGATCTCTTACCTTGAGAAAAACACGAACGAAGTCCAAGCCTTTTTGAGTACCGAGCTGCCGAAAGTTAAAATGATAAAGCCGGACGCATCTTACCTGATCTGGCTCGACTTCAGCGCTTACGGCTTGTCCGACGCGGAGCTTCAGCAAAGGATGCTGAAAAAAGGGAAAGTTATTTTAGAGCCCGGGACGAAATACGGGCCTGGCGGGGAAGGATTTATGCGCCTGAACGCGGGATGCCCTCTCGAAACCTTGCAGGACGGCCTGCGCCGTATCAAAGCAGCCTTAGGGTAAAATATTTCCTGTTTATCGCCTTTACGTCTTCCTTCGTAAAGGCGTTCTTTATAAAGGAATTTTATACATTACTTCTAATATTTAATGTTATAATAGATACATATTTTATATGAAAGGATTTCACACGATGGAAATTCTAAAAGACTATCTCCTGCATATCTGCTTTATTTTGTTTCCTATTCTTCTTTACCAAGTATTTTGGCTTGGAAAGCCGACGGTCCTTGTGCCCAAAATAAACAGCGGGTTGGTCACGTTATTCGCCTGCGGCGCCTCCGTTTTATGCATTATATTTCCTATTCACGAAATGGACTACATACAATACGGCCTTCAGACAATTCCTGTTACCATTTGTTTATTCTACATTAGCACCGCGTCCGGGCTTACAGTCGCCGCATCTGTCTTATGTTTCGAACTGCTGTTTTACGAACCTTCCGCAATGTTTGCTTTCACTTTGCTGCCTTTTTCTATCATCATCATCCCAATCTTATTTCAGAAAAAATGGCCATTCATGTCCAAAGCGAAAAAACTGGTTCTGTCTTTGTTGATAAGCTGCTTAGAGATCCTCTTATTTTTTGCCTCCAGCTGGATTTTTTCCGCCTTGAATATTTCAAATTTTCAAAAATCAGAAACATTACTTTATGAGGCAGCTGTCTCAGGGCTGTTCCGCTCCAGCGTTCTTCTTTTAAGCATCTATATTATAGAAAGCATCGCCGAAAATATCGCCCTGCGTTCACAGCTGATCCATTCAGAAAAAATGACGATTGTGAGTGAACTGGCAGCGAGCGTCGCTCATGAAGTCAGGAATCCGCTGACAGTTGTCCGCGGGTTTGTCCAGCTGCTTTTCAATGACGAAACTCTTCAAAATAAGTCGTGCGCGGATTACAAAAAGCTTGTACTGTCAGAGCTTGATAGGGCGCAAGACATTATTACAAACTATCTCGATATGGCCAAACAGCAATTGTACGAAAAAGAGGTTTTTGATTTATCAGCTCTTATCAAAGAGACAAGCTCACTTATGGTTTCATATGCCAATTACAAGTCTGTCACCGTCGAGTCTGAAGCAGAGCCGGGCCTCTTCATACACGGAGATTCAACAAAGCTGAAGCAGGCTGTCATCAACCTAATGAAAAACAGCATAGAAGCCGTTCCCCATGGGGAGGGGTTAATCCGCATATCAGCCAAAAGAAACGGCCAAACGATTATGATTCACATCTCAGATAATGGAGTCGGCATGACAGACAATCAAATGCAAAAACTCGGCGAGCCTTATTACTCATTAAAAACGAACGGAACTGGACTCGGGCTTACCGTGACCTTTTCAATTATAAAACATCATCACGGAACCATTTCTTTTAACAGCAGCATCCAAAAAGGCACCACGGTAACAATTAAGCTCCCCGCTGATCTTCCTCACTAGCAAATCGATTGGAACTTTTATAGAATAAATGCGAGGTGATGAAAGATGAGCACGTTTGAGACTGGCTCTATCGTTAAAGGATTTTACAAAACAGGTGTATACATAGGAGAAGTTACCGCTTGCAGGCCACAGCATTATTTAGTGAAAATCAAAGCGGTTCTCACCCATCCTACTCAAGGAGACCTCCATCATCCAAAACAGGCGGATGTGCCCTTTTTCCATGAGAGAAAAGCGCTCGCATATGGCGAACAGACCAATATCCCCCATCATATGGTGAAGCCCTATGATGGTGAAGTGCCGGATTATACCGAGTCTCTGCGGGAAGCGGCAGCACAGCTGAGAGCCAAATTGAATGAAGATGGTTCGGCGTGGGCAAAGCGCTCCCTAAATAATCTGGATGTTTTAGAAAAAGAATATTTTAACCGGCCATAGCCCAGTCTGACAAAAGATTGGGTTTTTTATGTTGCGCGCTTGAACAGTTCGGATAAATCGATTCTTTCGCCGATTGTCGGAGGTTTTGGCTTTTCGAGATACTGCTTATCCTGCTCAACAAGCTTAAAAAGCTTATAAGCAGTGAGGGCGTCATCAAGCGCTTTATGATGGGTGCCGGTTCCGGTATCTCCATACTCTTCGGCAGCTTTCCATAACCCCGTAAGTGTCCGGTCTCCAAAAAAGTTTTTGTATTCAAGCGATAAATCTCTCATTTCTCCTTTAAATGGGAAAGGAATATGGTTAAACATACAGTTTTGCTTCAGGACTTTCATGTCCATGTTTCCCCACGTTATAATCGTGCTGTTTTTCTCAGGATCAAGCTCGTTTAGTTTATGAATAAAATCTTCGAACCTCATCCCCTCATCTACCTGCTTTTGAGTTATTTTTAAAAATGATTTGCAGCGTTTCGTCAGCTTCGGGAATTTTTTCGGTCTGACATAGCTAGAAAACGTCTCAACTACTTCATCATCAATCGATTTTACAATTCCTGCTTCAATGATTTCCGGGAAAAAGTTTTGCGGACTGTACTTTCCGTCGGGCATCGTAAATTCGAAATCAATAATGAGTAAGCTGTTTGTCGTCACCTTTTTTACACCTGCCTTTCCTCCGATCAGAAATTGCTATCTTTATAGTATATCTATTTCCCTTCTTGACCTTTCTTCATTTTCTAAAAATAATGAATTTTCCCAGCCGCTTTGTTTCTTTTAAATTCTGAACCGTTTCTTTATAATTAATAAGGAACCCGAAATAATAAGAAGGTGATGTTATTTCTATCCGTAAGAAAAACTTTGTCATTGTGTGGCTGGCCAATTTTTTTGTCTCTGCCAGCACAACGATGATTGTTCCTTTTCTCTCCTTATACATTGAGACGCTCAGCACTTTTTCAAACGGCTTTGTGCAAAGGTGGAGCGGCTATGTCTTCGGCATTACATTTCTCATGGCATTTTTGGTATCCCCGTTTTGGGGGCGGTTCGGAGACAAACGCGGATACAAGAAAATACTTATGGCAACCGGAACGGGCATTGCCCTCAGTATTTTATTAATGGGCTTTGTTACATCGGTGTACCAATTGTTTTTTCTGCGTATGGCAATGGGGCTTGTAACCGGATTCATCCCGACATCTCTTGCGATGATTTCGGCACAGACTCCAAAGAGCTCAGCCGGTAAAACCCTCGGTACGCTGCAAATGGGGCAAGTGTCCGGAAGCTTGTTCGGCCCGCTTTTGGGAGGCTTGCTTGCTGATCGTTTCGGCTTTACGTATACCTTTTTTATCACATCCTTTGTGATTTTCTTATCAGTGCTTCTCGTGTTAATCGGTGTCAAAGAAAAGCCTCTTGCAGAGAAGACAGCCAAACGTACGTCTTACACGAGAAAAGAAGTGCTCTCCTATATTTTTCACCAGCCGGCGCTTTGGGTCATGATGCTGTTAACCATGCTGATTCAAACAGGCAATTTCAGTATCCAGCCGCTGCTCGCTTTATATGTAAATGAGCTGCACGGACCTGTCAATTTGGCTTTTTTCTCCGGTATGGCATTTTCAGCAACGGGGCTCGGGAGTTTGCTGCTGGCTAGAAAATGGGGTGATCTGGGCGACCGCTACGGCCACCGCCGCATTTTAATCGGACTTTTACTTGCCGCCTCTTTCTTTTTTATTCCGCAGGCGCTCGCGTCCTCACTTAACGTGCTCCTTGTTTTCAGATTTTTATTCGGAATGGCGATGGGCGGTTTGCTACCATGCATCACGGCAGCGATCCGCGTTCAGGCTCCCGGCAGCATTCAAGGAGAAGTTCTCGGCTACAATGTCAGCTTTCGCTTTTTAGGAAACGTGCTCGGGCCTCTTCTGGGCGGAATTATATCGAGCCATTTTACAATTTCAGCCGCCTTTTATGTCACAGCATTTCTCTTTTTCGCCGGCGCCTGCATGCTTTGGATCATGCAGAAATTCCGGAAAGATTCTTATGCCAAAGCAAGCTGATTATCAGAAAAAAACTGTGGAATCTTCTAAATTTAACCTTCTCGTAAACTCAAAAGAATGGTACGATATGGCTAGAATTTAGGAGAAAAGAGAGTGACCATGTTACGAAAAATAATCGGATGGATTTTGCTCCTTTGCATAATCCCATTGTTTGCATTTACAGTTATCGCTTCCGGAAAAGAAGTAAAACAAATGAGATCCCTGGATCAGGTGCTTGATAAAAATATTAATCTGAAAGATATCAGCCTAGTTCAGAACAGCTACATGTATGACAGGGACGGCTCCTTGGTCTCGGAAATTGTCAGCGATCATGAAAACCGCGTGCTCGTTCCATTTAACAAGATTCCAGAGGAAGTCAAACAGATTTTCTTAACGTCTGAGGACCGGCATTTTTACGAACATAAAGGCTTTGACTTTATGGGAATGGTGCGGGCAACCGCTTCTAACGTAAAAGACAAGAAAATTGATCAGGGCGCAAGCACCATCACACAGCAGCTTTCAAGAAATTTGTATTTAAGCCATGAACGCTCCTTCAGCCGAAAGCTGACTGAGCTCGCGTATTCTTATCAGCTAGAGAAAAAGTATACGAAAAATGAAATTCTTGAAGCTTACTTAAATACCATTTACTTTAACAATGGCGTGTACGGCGTCGGTTCAGCGGCTGAATTCTATTTCAGCAAACCGCTGAAATCTCTCACAGTGGGAGAAATGGCTTTTATCTGTGCAATACCTAATAACCCTACATTATATGATCCTCTCAAGCATTTTGACTACACGAAAAACCGTCAAGAACGTTTGCTTAAAGGGTTAAAAGATGCCGGGGTCATTACGGATAAAGAGCTGAAAAAAGCTGTCAAACAAAAAATCAAACTGGATATTGAAAAGAGAGAAGACAAATATCCAGACTACGTTTCCTATGTCAATGATGAATTCACTCAACTGGTGTCTGAATCAGAAGGCTATGATAAGCGTCTTCAAAAAGCGTCAGGGAAACAAAAAGAAAAAATTGAAAACGAGCTGTCCGCAAGAGTCAGCACTCTGATGAAAGACGGCGTGAAAATTTATACTGCACTTGATCCGTATATGCAAAATCAGGTTGTGGCACAAATGAATGCCAAGCTCCCGTATGCGGACGTACAGGGCGGAGCAGCTGTGATTAATCACCAGACGCATCAAATCATCGCTTTATCCGGCGGGAAAAACTATCAAAAATATGACTTTAACCGCGCCTATCAGGCATACAGACAGCCGGGTTCATCTATTAAGCCGCTTCTTGATTACGGCCCTTATATTGAACAGACCGGTGCGACAGCAAGCAGCACCATTGATGCCAGCAAGTTTTGCAGCAGAGATTACTGTCCGCAAAACTACAATAACCGGACGTACGGGACAGTGACGCTCGACACGGCATTTAAAAATTCATATAATACACCGGCCATCAGAATGCTGGACCGTGTCGGCATCCAAAAAGCATTCAGTTATATTGAGCCGTATCATTTTGCCAAACTTGTCGACAGCGACTATCTTCTCCCTGCCGCGCTTGGCGGATTTACAAACGGCATGACGCCTCTTGAGATGACAAAGGCGTATACGACATTCGGCAATAGCGGAAGCTATACGCCGAGCCATGCGATTACAAAGGTGACTGACCTTAAAGGAAAAACGCTTTATAAATGGAATGATAAATCGACTCAAATATTCAGTGTCCGCACAAACATGCAGCTGAAAAAACTAATGTCTTCCGTTGTGAAAAGCGGGACAGGGAAAAAAGCATATTTTAAAGCGCCTTACATCGGCGGTAAAACAGGAACATCAAATGATTATCACGATATGTGGTTTGTCGGCCTGACAGATACGTACACAATGGGTGTCTGGGTCGGAAAAGATACACCGAGCAGCGTTGAGTATCTTCACAGCATCAGCCCACAGCTTTCCATCTTTAAAGGAACGCTGCAAGCGGCTTATTAAAGGATCGGAGGGATCTGGCGTGACATCAGAACAATTTCCTAATCGCGTTTTGCTGTTCGACGGCGTATGCAATTTATGCAATGGCGCCGTGCAGTTTATCATTAAACGTGATCCAGACGGACTGATTTCTTTTACATCGCTGCAGTCGGAAACAGGACAGAGCCTGCTGAAAAAAAGCGGGCTCCCGACTGATCATTTTGACAGCTTTGTCTTTCTCGAAGACGGCCAAGTGTACACAAAGTCAACTGCAGCCATTAAGGTTTTCAGGCATCTGCGGGGCCCATGGCGCCTCTTTGTCCTGTTTTTCGCAGTGCCGAAGCCTTTCAGAGATATGGCCTACTCTATCATAGCTAAAAACCGTTATAAGTGGTTTGGCAAAAAAGATGAGTGTATGCTCCCCTCCCCTTCTATAAAAAAAAGATTTTTACCGTAAACGAAAAAATGGCTAGCTTACACAGGTAAGCTAGCCATTATGCTATTATAAAGCTTGATAAATATGAACAGAATACCGATAACAAAGGTAAACCAAAACAGCAGTTCCAATAGAATGAATCCGACTAATGACATGAGGGAAAGCGTCGAATAAATCCGATATACGATAAACACAAAGTAAGCGAGGGTGACGACCGCAAACCAGATCACAATCCAGATGGCATTTTGCAAGAGCACAAAGGATAAAATCCCGCCGCCTAAATAAATCATGGAACCCATTCTGATTTTTTTCAGATTGTTCCCTTCCGGATCATTGGCAAAAAACAGCAATGACAGCTCAGTCACGGTATTCGCAATTAATTTCAGAGCGGACAGAACCATAAAATATAAAAGTGCAAAGGCAGCAAATAACGCAAGCCTGATCCCTTTTTCTGAAAAATAATCAAGCATTCCATCATACATTCCAAATGAGGACAGCAGCTTCAACGCATAAAGTGAAGTTGAAATGGATAACGACGAACTAAAAAGCAGGATCGCAATCAGCGGAAAGTATCCTGTCAAATAAGTATTTTTCATATAAAAAAGTCCCTTTCTATAATCTACCTCATTTATTATGGAGGACTTAAAACACATTGACAAGATAAATTATTCCATTTTTTCTCCTTTTTACGAATTACGATCCCAAATCTTCACAAAGCAGCTTTTTGAGAGTAAAGTAGTACGCAGGAATCATAAAACGTAAGGAAGTTTTAAATGAAAAAAACATTGAAACTGCAAACCAGACTCACCATATTTGTTTGTATCGTTGTGTTAATCGCACTGCTCATTACATTTTTTACAGTAGGTGCCCAAACCACCACACGGATTAGAGATCAGGAAAAAGCCACTGCGCTGCAAACTGCTGAAATGGTAGCCGAGACGCCAATCACAGCTTCTGCTTTAGTAAGCGGAAAAAAACAGAAAGAGCTGCTAAACTACACAAAACGGGTTCAGAAAATCACCGGCACGGAATTTGTTGTCGTCATGGATATGGACGGCATTCGCAAAACCCATCCCGACCCGAATAAAATTGGAAAAAAATTCAGAGGCGGCGATGAATCAGAAGTATTAAATGGTCATGTCCACATCAGCACTGCCTCTGGCACGCTCGGAAAATCGCAAAGAGCATTCGTCCCTGTCTATGCGGAGAATGGAAAACAGGTCGGAGCAGTTGCGGTCGGCATCACCGTAAATGAAATTGATGAAGTGATCAGCCACAGCTTACGGCCGCTCTACTTTATTATCTGCGTCAGCATTTTCGTCGGTGTCATCGGGGCTGTTATCGTTGCCCGTACGGTAAAGAATATCATGTACGGTCTCGAACCGTATGAAATTGCGACTCTTCTTGAAGAACGGAGCGCGATGCTGGAATCGACGAAGGAAGGAATACTTGCTGTCGATGAACACGGCAAAATCAAACTTGCCAACGCGGAAGCAAAGCGTCTATTCGTGAAAATGGGCATCAACACGAATCCCGTTGAACAGGATGTAAATGACATCTTGCCGAAAAGCCGCTTGAAAAAGGTCATTGAGACAAAAAAACCGCTTCAAGACAGAGACGTCCGCATTAACGGGTTAGAGCTTGTGTTTAATGAAGTTCCCATCCAACTGAAAGGACAAACCGTCGGAGCGATTGCGACATTCCGGGACAAAACCGAGGTAAAACATTTAGCTGAACAGCTTTCCGGTGTTAAAATGTATGCAAACGCATTGAGAGCGCAGTCTCATGAATTTATGAACAAACTGCATGTGATATTAGGCCTCGTCCAGCTGAAAGAGTATGACGATCTTGGAGATTATATTAAAGATATTGCCATTCAGCAAAAGTCAGAAACAAGCGAAATTATAAATGATGTCAAAAGCTCTGTACTGGCCGGTTTTCTGCTCGGAAAACAGAGCTTCATACGGGAGCAGGGCGCAAATCTTGATATAAAATGCAAAGGTGTCATCCCGAACGCGGCAGACCCTTCAGTCATCCATGAACTCATTACAATCATTGGAAATCTCATCAACAATGCATTGGACGCCGTTGCCAATATGCCGAAAAAACAAATTACCATGTCCATGCGTTTTCATAACAGCATACTGGACATTGAAATTACCGATACAGGAGCAGGCATGTCCGAAAAAGATCAAGCCAAAGTATTTGAACAAGGCTATTCAACAAAGGGCAAAAACCGTGGATTCGGCCTTTATTTTACCCAGCAAAGCATCGAAAATTTAAAGGGCCAAATGATCCTCACAAGCGAAGAGAATGAAGGAACAACATTCAGTCTTCGCGTCCCGTACGAACCGAAGGAGGAAAATCATGATTAATGTACTAATAGTTGAAGACGACCCCATGGTGGGTGAATTAAATAAACGATACTTAAGCCAAATAGAAGGCTTTCAGCTGAAAGGCATCGCCTCTTCCTTTCAAAGCGCTCTGCATATTTTAGGAGAGCATCACATCGACCTTATTTTGCTCGATATTTATATGCCGGGCAAAAACGGGCTGGAACTGCTAACCGAACTGAGAGCCCAAAATGAAGCAGTTGACGTGATTGTTATCTCAGCGGCCAGCGAGCTTGACGTTATCAAGAAAACACTTCGTTACGGTGCTGTCGATTATTTAATCAAACCGTTTGAATTTGAACGTTTCCAAACTGCCCTGTCTGATTACAAACGAAAACAAAAGGTATATTCAACCCATCGCAACATGAGCCAGAAAGAACTGGACGCCGAGCTTTTTCAAAAGAAAGAAGCAACAGAAAAAGTACAGCTTCCTAAAGGCCTGACAAAAAGCACGCTGAAGCTGATTTGGTCCAGTATCCAGTCATTTGAAAATGAATCTTTTACGACAGAAGACTTGGCAAAGCACACAGAAATTTCTCAAGTATCCATACGAAAATACCTGAAGTTTCTTGAAGATATACAGGTTCTGAATGTAGAAATGGCGTACGGTACTATCGGAAGACCAGTATTTCAGTACAACGTCAACACAGGAAACCTTAACGGAATTAAGCAATACCTCTAAAAAAACACTGGTCACTCCGGGACTGACCCCATAAGATGGGACAAACAAAAAGCACCTTCAAGTTTGAAAACGGATAAGACTTGGAGGTGTTTTTCTATAACGGCAGCAGTCCCTCGGCTCTCCGCTCCCTCTTTTTAAAGACATACCGCCTTATGTATGAACGACTCTGGCTTTATCGGGCGTTCAGATGCGCCAACAGCCAATGGCGTGCCTTATTTATAGGAAAAAAGAGAAAACATTCTCCCTGGGAAGACGCTTCTCAGGGATTTTTTTCTAATCCAAACGTCTCTATTAATTTAATTGTTTATTAGTTTTTTAACTTAAAAAACTATGAAGTGTTACCGCTTCCTTGTAGACTGTAACAAACAATACATGGGGGTGTATGACATGGGAGCAATTCCAAAAACGGGGACAATTTCACCTGAGCAAAAAGACCCACAGGAGAAAAACCTGTTTCAAAAAATCTGGACCTGGGAAATCGGTGTGATTCCTCTGCCATTATACACAGTGTTAGCTGTTATTATTATTCTTTCTGCCTATTACAATGAGCTGCCCGCAAACATGCTTGGCGGGTTCGTCATCATCATGATTCTAGGTGTGTTTCTTGGAGACATCGGCCAGCGTATTCCGATATTGAAAGATATTGGCGGCCCTGCTATTTTATCTTTGTTTGTTCCTTCATTTTTAGTCTTTTACAATGTGCTGAATTCAACATCTTTAGACGCTGTAACCAACTTGATGAAAACGTCTAACTTCCTTTATTTCTATATCGCTTGTCTTGTTGTGGGAAGTATTCTTGGAATGAACAGAACTGTTTTAATACAAGGGTTTATCAGGATGTTTGTTCCACTGGTTGCCGGAACAATCGCGGCAGTTGCAGCCGGCATTCTCGTCGGATTTATTTTTGGCTACAGTGCCTACGATTCCTTTTTCTTTGTCGTTGTACCGATTATTGCCGGGGGAATAGGCGAGGGAATTTTGCCGCTCTCAATTGCCTATTCACAAATACTCGGTTCATCCGCTGATGTATATGTGTCTCAGCTGGTACCAGCCGCTATTATCGGAAACGTTTTTGCTATCATCTGTGCTGCCTTAATGAAAAAGCTTGGCGATAAGCGTCCAGATCTAAATGGAAACGGTCGCCTCGTCAAATCTAAAAAAGCAAATGAGATTCTCAATCAAAAAGAAACCGAAGCAAAAATCGATTTTAAACTCATGGGAGCCGGCGTTCTGCTCGCGTGTACATTCTTTATTTTCGGCGGGTTATTGGAGAAATTCATCTTCATCCCGGGCGCAATCTTAATGATTATTTCAGCAGCGGCTGTCAAATATGCGAATATTCTTCCGAAAAAAATGGAAGATGGCGCTTACCAGCTTTATAAGTTTATTTCTTCAAGCTTTACATGGCCGCTGATGGTCGGTCTCGGCATCCTCTTTATCCCATTGGATGACGTGGCATCTGTGATTTCTATTCCGTTTGTCTTCATTTGTATTTCAGTCGTTATCGCCATGATTGCTTCTGGATATTTTGTGGGCAAGCTGATGAACATGTACCCGGTTGAATCAGCAATCGTTACCTGCTGCCACAGTGGTCTCGGCGGAACTGGTGATGTTGCGATTTTATCAGCGTCAGGAAGAATGGGCCTTATGCCGTTCGCGCAAATTTCCACCCGTCTCGGCGGTGCAGGCACAGTTATTTGCGCGACAATTCTGCTTCGTTTTTTCACTTCATAATTAGAAAAAGAGTTCCGTTATATGCGGAACTCTTTTTTTATCTGTTCACAATCCGGATATACTCCCGGGGGCCAAACGGCAGCTCCCTTGATTCCATTTCACTCATTCTGGCTGAGAGGTGGTGCTCCAATAAATACAGCTCCCACTCCTCACTAGCCTCCGCACCGCTGCGCCCGTTATATTGATTTAAAATGAATGCCACAGCAAATACAGAGCAGAATAAACTTGAGCACATCAATACCTTTCTTTTCACATGACCAGCTCCTTACATTCAGCTTGATCAGGAATGATTTTAAATATACAAATGACATTATTTTTGTTAGACTTATTTTAAGGTCACAAGAACTCGTAAAAGAACATTGCGCAGTTCGAAGCGTGGCAGCTTGCAGAAAAGTGCGATATAATTTGGACTAGATCGTTTGACCGTATATTTGGTACATAGCGCATTTTTCAATTGAGAATGAGAAAAAGGAGGTCTAACTTTGCAACTCTTACATTTTGCTATTTTATCGCCTTTCATATTTGCTTTTATCATCCCCATTTTGGCAAAATACGCAAAAAGAGTGCATACGGGCTGGTTTGTGTTGATCCTGCCCGTCTTGCTGTTTATATACTTTCTCCCAATGATCAGGATGACACAATCTGGAGAAACACTGAGGTCGGTATTTGAGTGGATTCCTTCACTTGGCATTAACTTTACCGTTTATATAGACGGTCTGGGATTATTATTCGCCCTACTGATCTCAGGCATCGGCTCTTTGGTCACTCTTTACAGCATTTTTTATTTATCGAAAGAAAAAGAACAGCTTGGGCCCTTTTACATCTACTTACTGATGTTCATGGGCGCCATGCTCGGTGTCGTTCTTGTAGACAATGTCATGGTTCTCTACATGTTTTGGGAGCTTACCAGCCTTTCGTCCTTTTTGCTGATCGGCTATTGGTATAAGCGTGAGAAATCGCGCTACGGCGCCGCCAAATCACTTTTGATTACGGTCAGTGGCGGGCTGTGCATGCTCGGAGGATTTATTCTCCTCTATCTGATAACGGATTCCTTCAGTATTAGAGAGATGATTCATCAGGTTCAATTGATTGCCGGCCACGAATTGTTTATGCCGGCTATGATTCTCATTTTATTAGGAGCATTTACGAAATCGGCGCAATTCCCTTTTTATATCTGGCTGCCTGATGCAATGGAAGCTCCGACACCTGTCAGCGCTTATCTCCATTCAGCTACTATGGTTAAAGCCGGCATTTATGTGATTGCGAGATTCAGCCCTATTTTCGCCTTTTCAGCTCAGTGGTTTTGGATCGTTTCCCTCGTCGGGCTCTTTACCATGCTTTGGGGTTCATTCCATGCCGTGAAACAAACTGATTTAAAATCAATTTTGGCATTTTCAACCGTCAGCCAGCTCGGGATGATCATTTCCATGCTCGGAGTCAGTGCTGCGGCTATTCATTACGGCCATACAGAATATTATACAGTTGCCGCCATGGCTGCCATTTTCCATTTAATCAATCACGCAACCTTTAAAGGAAGCTTGTTTATGGCAGTTGGGATTATCGATCACGAAACAGGCACACGGGATGTCCGGAAGCTCGGCGGCCTGATGGCGATTATGCCGATTACATTTACGATTTCCTTAATCGGAACATTTTCAATGGCAGGCCTACCGCCGTTTAACGGGTTTTTGAGTAAAGAAATGTTTTTCACAAGCATGCTTCGCGTGACACATTTCGATCTATTCAACGTACAGACATGGGGCATTCTATTCCCTGTTCTCGCCTGGATCGGAAGCGTATTTACGTTTATCTACAGCATGAAATTGCTGTTTAAAACATTCAGAGGAAGTTACCAGCCTGAACAGCTTAAAAAACAGGCTCACGAAGCGCCGATCGGCATGCTCGTATCACCTGTCATTCTTGTCGCTTTGGCTGTCAGTCTCTTCTTTTTCCCGAATATATTGTCGTACAGCTTGATAGAGCCAGCAATGAACTCGATCTATCCGACACTGCTGGACAGCCATGAGAAATTCCATGTTCACATTTCACAGTGGCACGGGTTGAATACAGAAGTACTGATGACCGCAGGCATTATTGTTATCGGCACCATCGGATATTTGTCGCTGAATAAGTGGAAGGGAATCTATAAGCTGTTTCCTTCGAAGCTCACACTCAACCGGTTATACGACAAGCTTGTGACGCTAATGGAGAAAGGGTCCTACCGAATCACAAAACAATATATGACCGGGTTTTTAAGGGATTATTTGCTGTATATCTTTGCTGGTTTCATCATTCTGATGGGCGGAGCTTTTGTTATCAAAGGCGGATTTTCCTTTACAACGGAAGGCATGGCTAAAATCGGCGTATACGAAGTTATTTTGACGCTTGTCATGATCAGCGCCACAGCGGCAACTGTTTTTGCCAGATCAAGACTGACGGCGATTATCTCACTTGGTGTCGTCGGTTATGCGCTCGCATTGTTTTTTGTGATTTTCAGAGCGCCCGATTTAGCTTTGACTCAGCTGGTCATTGAGACGATTTCCGTCGCCCTGTTTCTGCTTTGCTTCTATCATCTGCCGAAACTGAGGATGAAAAAGAAAACGAGAACGTTCCGATTGACGAACTTTATTATTGCTTTCGGCGTCGGCATTATCGTTACCCTGCTTGGTATCGCATCATCAAGCCAGCGGACAAAAGACAGCATTTCGTCCTTCTTCTTAGAACACAGCCATGATCTCGGCGGAGGGGATAATGTCGTCAATGTCATCCTCGTTGATTTCAGGGGATTTGATACACTGTTTGAAATTACGGTACTAACGATTGCCGCTCTCGGCATTTACAGCATGATTAAAACAAAAGTAAACGAGGAGGGGAAAAGCGGTGAATGAACAAAAAACAAATGACTTAATTCTTCAAACCGTGACAAAGCTGGTATCCTTTATCATTTTGCTTTTCTCTTTCTATTCATTTTTATCGGGGCATAACGCGCCTGGGGGAGGCTTTGTCGGCGGACTGATCACGTCCTCTTCCATCGTTCTATTGCTCTTGGCATATGATTTAAAAACCGTGCGTTCCATTTTGCCGGTTAATTTCATTTATATCGCGGGAGCCGGCCTCCTGCTCGCAGTATTAACCGGGGTTGGCTCCTTTGTCTTCGGGGCTCCTTTTTTAACCCACGCATTCGGATACTTTCAGCTGCCGATCCTTGGGAAAACGGAGCTCGCCACGGCGACGATATTTGATTTAGGCGTTTATCTTGTTGTCGTAGGCGTTACGATGACCATTATTCAAACGATTGGAGAGGAAGAATAATGGAAATCTTAATGGCTGTTTTAGCCGGTATTATTTTTATGGCTGCTACGTATTTGCTGCTGTCTAAAAGCCTGCTTCGCGTCATTATCGGAACAGCACTGTTAAGCCATGGCGTTCATTTAATGCTTTTGACCATGGGAGGATTAAAGAAAGGTGCCGCTCCGATTTTGAGCGAGCATGCCAAATCATTTGTCGATCCGCTTCCGCAAGCCCTGATTTTGACCGCAATTGTCATTTCATTTGGCGTTACATCATTCATCCTCGTCATGGCCTTTCGCGCTTATCAGGAATTGAAATCGGACGATATGGATCAAATGAGGGGAAATGATCAACATGAATAATTTTGTTATTTTGCCAATCCTGATCCCGCTTCTGTCGGCCATTCTGCTGATTTTCATGACGAAGAATCTTATGCTCATGCGGATCTTCAGTACTGCTGCATCGGCAATCGGGATTGTGATCAGTGGCATACTCGTACAGACTGTCTTTACAAATGGTATCCAGACACTTAGTTTGGGCGGCTGGAAAGCGCCGTACGGCATTGTGCTGGTCGCAGACCAATTCGCCAGCCTGCTCGTTCTCACAACATCAATAATTGGTTTATTGGTTGTGCTTTATTCCTTCCGTTCCGTCGGTGAAAAACGTGAGCGCTCCTTTTATTACTCTGCCGTTCAGTTTTTGCTTGCCGGTGTCAGCGGAGCGTTTTTAACAGGCGATTTATTTAATATGTACGTATTTTTTGAGCTCCTGCTTATTGCTTCCTATATGCTGATTGTATTAGGCGGCACAAAAATTCAGCTGCGGGAGTCCCTTAAATATATTGTGTTTAATATCGTATCGTCTGCCTTATTTGTCATCGGCGTCGGCTTTTTATACGCTGTAACCGGTACGTTAAACATGGCCGATCTTAGTGTGAAAATCAGCGAATCAGGGCAAACCGGGCTGATCACTGTGATTGGTGTCCTGCTGCTTTTGGTATTTGGCATGAAGGGCGGAATCTTCCCCCTTTACTTTTGGCTTCCAGGCTCTTATTACGCACCTCCGGCGGCAATCTCCGCGTTGTTCGGCGCATTGCTCACCAAAGTCGGTTTATACGCGATCACTAGAGTCTTCACATTGATTTTTATTCACGATACAGCCTTTACCCATCAGCTGATGATTTGGCTCGCAGCACTGACTGTAATTTTCGGTGTTATCGGTTCACTTGCTTATTCGAATGTCATGAAAATTGTGATCTACAACATTATTACTGCTGTGGGTGTGATTTTGTTCGGTGTGGCAGTTCATACCCCTGCATCAATCCAAGGCGCGATTTACTATCTGATTCACGATATGCTGATTAAAGGTGCTTTATTTATGCTGGCAGGGACGCTGATCGCATTGGCAGGAACAGCGAGCCTGCACAAAATGGGCGGGCTGATCAAACGCTACCCTGTTCTAGGGTGGATGTTTTTCATCTCAGCTGTATCTCTTGCGGGCATCCCGCCTCTCAGCGGATTTGTCGGCAAACTTAAAATTGCGGAGGGCGGCTTCGCAGAAGGTGAATTTACGATTTCCATGCTGATTCTGCTCTCGAGTCTGCTCGTACTTTACTCTGTGCTGAGGATCTTTATCCATGCGTTTTGGGGCGAAGAAAAAGAAACACCAAAACCAAATCATAGAACCGCTAAAGGACTTCTTTATCCGGCAGCTATTTTTCTCTTACTGTCTCTTCTCTTCGGATTGGGTACAGAATGGGTGTCTCCTTACGTTGATCAAGCGGCCGAGACGTTGCTGAATCCGGAAAAATATATTGAAGCTGTTTTGAAGGAGTAGATCGCATGGCATTTCAAATTTTATTAAATGTGTTTCTCGCTTTTTGCTGGATGTTCTTGAGCAATAGTCCAAGCGCCGCAGGATTCTTCACAGGTTATATTCTGGGAATACTCTCTCTCTTTTTCTTCCGGCGCTTTTTTACTCGCCAGTTTTATCTATGGAAAATGTTTTCTATCATCAAACTCTTTTTGATTTTTTTAAGGGAACTGTACCTTGCCAATGTCAGTGTGCTGAAATCAGTCCTATCGCCGAAACTGAATATCAGACCGGGCATTTTCGCTTTTAAAACCGAGCTTACGACAGATTGGGAAATCACCCTGCTGTCACTGCTCATTACGTTAACGCCGGGAACCTTGGTGATGGACATCTCAGATGACAGGACGATACTTTATATTCACGCGATGGATATTGAGGATGCGGAAAAAGCCATTTTTGATATTCGGGAGTCATTTGAAAAAGCCATACAGGAGGTGAGCCGCTGATGTTTACGCTGATTCTGCAACTCGCGCTTGGCATTATGGCAGTGTCTACCTTTTTGTATGTCATTCGTGTTATTAAAGGGCCGACTGTGCCTGACCGAGTCGTGGCTCTGGATGCAATCGGCATCAACTTGATCGCGATCACAGCGCTTGTCTCCATTTTGCTGAAAACAAGTGCGTTTCTGGATATAATTTTGCTGTTGGGGATTTTATCATTTATCGGAACGATCGCATTTTCCAAGTTCCTGGAGAAAGGAGAGATTATCGAAAATGATCGAAATCGCTAAGGTCGTTGTGGCTGCATTCATTTTGGTAGGCGCACTTGTGTGCCTCGTTGCTTCATTAGGAGTAATTCGCCTTCCTGATGTGTATACACGTTCTCATGCTGCCTCTAAAGGCTCAACGTTAGGCGTCAATATGATTCTGCTTGGTGTCTTCTTCTATTTGTGGTTTGTAACGGGGAACATTTCCGCAAAAATTTTGCTCGGGATACTCTTTATCTTTATTACGTCGCCTGTCGGGGGACACTTGATCTGCCGTGCTGCGTACAACTCCGGCGTCAAACTTGATAAGAGAAGTGTACAGGATGACTATAACGGAATCAGAAACTTTGTGATTAAACGAAAAGAGGATTCTTACTTATAAGAATAAGCAGCCGGACAGGCAGAGTTCCGGCTGTTTTTTTATTTCTTGATGACAGCCAGCGTGCATCTGGAGATACAGATCAGCCTTTCTTGCTCGTCATAAATATGAATTTGATAGACAATAGTCGTTCTGCCTATATGAACGGGTTCGGCTACTGCCTTTACCGTTCCTTCCTTTACGGATTTTAAATGGTTGGCGTTAATCTCCAAACCGACACAAGCTTGAGTCGTGTGATCAATCAGGTTCTGCGCCCCTGCGCTCGCCGCGGTTTCTGCCAGAGCCACTGAAGCGCCTCCATGCAAATATCCGAACGGCTGCACTGTCCGATGATCCACCGGCATGACCGCAACGCATCGTTCCGCTGTGTTTTCAACAATCTCAATTCCAAGCGCTTCAAGCAATGTGTATTTCGTATCCATCATATCCCCCCTTATTTAAAGTACACCATCTGATTTCGCAATTAAAACTGCTTCCGTCCGGGAACCGACATTCAGCTTATTGAAAATTGATGTCAGGCTGTATTCAATGGACCGTTTGCTTAAATGAAGTGCATCTGCGATTTCTTGGTTTGTAAAACCCTTTTCAACTTCTTGAAGAATCAGGCATTCTCTAGGTGTGAGCACATCTTGTTCTTTTTGAGAGGAAGGAGCCGGCTTTGTTTTTTGCTGAGTCATCAGCTGTTTAAAGTAAGCAAAATCAACTAAAATTTCTCCGTTGAGTACGTGGTATATGTATTGGGTGATCTTTTCTTTAGATTCCGTTTTGCTGATGGCACCGTGCAGTCCCGCACGAATCGCTTCCTCAAAATAATCCTCAACCTCATAACCGGTATACACGATAATTTTACAATGAGGATACTCTTGTAATATCTGTTTAGAAAGCTCCATCCCATTGACCTCGCCGCCTAAATTCAGATCCATTAAAATGAGATCATATGACGAGAAATCATGCTGCTTGATAAACTGTTCGCTCGGTTCAGGACTGAGACAATCAACAGATAGGTTAGAATCCGTTTCCAAAATTGTCTTGGTGCCTTCCATGACAGCCGGATGGTCATCAATCACTAGTATCTTTTTCATGTTTTCCTCCCTTTTACTCACTCATTTCCATTTTATAAAAAAGACTTGGCTTGTGCCAAGTCGTTTCCGTTATAAAACCATTACAATTCGATTTCAATATCAGCCTTAAAGCCCTTTCCTTCACTTGTTTCAATCCGAAGGCGCCCATCTAAAGCCCTGACTCTCTCCTTAATGCCAGAAAGCCCCATGCTCATGGAATGCTCAGTAGTTTTTTCTTGATCAAACCCTACACCATCGTCCTCATAATGAAGAACGATTTTGTTTTGAATACTGATGAGCATAATCAGCACATCCGTCGCCTGAGAGTGCTTGACCGCATTAGACAGGAACTCTTGTATGATTCGGTACAAATTTAGCTGTGAATCAAGATCAAGCGAAGCCGTAAATCTGTCGGTATTTAAACGGATATGGAACGGAACCCGCTCCTGCTGCTGCGCCACCAGCTTGGACAGCGCCTTCACCAGCCCAAGATCATACAGAAGCTGCGGCCGCAATTCATGACACGTCTCTCTTGTCATCGAAATCACGTCAGACATTTGCTCATTCATCTGCACAAGCTTGTCCTTCACCTCTTCCTGGCAAGGGTTATCATCCTTCTTAAAACCAGCCAAAAACAGCTCGCACTGGCGCTTTAATGAAATCAAATCCTGGAGGACGGAATCGTGGAGATCGCGGGCGAGTTCTGAACGTTGTTTTTCTTCAATGGTGTACATGAGTTTTTTGAGCCAAACGGGGTTTGATTCCTGTTGTTTTGAATCTTCAAGATGCACCATCAATTCTTCGATTTTCATCACGTTTTCCAATGAAACATTTGTATAAAACGCTAATGTTTGAAGCCATGCAATTTCATCTCTTGTTAATTTAAAGGTATTATAGCTTGAGAAACATAGTACTAGAAATGATCTGTCTCCTCGTTCACCTATTTTAATAATAAAACCTTGTTTAAACTCTACAATTTTTCCAATATCACCTGAAAAATGTTGAGCATATTTCTCGAACTTTTTATAAGTTATATCTTTGTAGTTGTTCTTGCTAAGAAGGGTAATCTCCCCCTTAGAATTATCAAACACGCAAGCATTATCAATGTTCAGTACTTCTAAGATTGCATTTTTAAAGTAAATAAGCACTTGATCTACCGATGATGCTTGTTTTATTAACTGAGTAAATTTAAAAATTCCATCTTGATAATTAAATTTCTCTGTGAACCTTTTCAACTTGAAACGAAAGTCAATGATCTCTTTAAAGTAAAAAACAGCAAACATAAGCAGATATATTACAATTGTTAGCTTAACAGAATAGAAGTTATCTTTTGGTTTCTGGACAAAATTAAATATGGTGACTACAATCACAGTAGGAGTAATTGCTAAGAATCCATAGTACTTAAGCCGTCCTACAACAAAGTCAATATTGTAAAGTCTATTGGTCATAAACTGATATACTAAAGAAAAAGGTATAACAAGTGTAAAAGCTGCCAAACTAAAGGGTGAAAGATACGTATTAAACAACACATATGGGATAGCAAAAAAGATAATAAAAGGACTGAAAGCCAGAATACTTGTATAAGAAAGGACCTTCAAAATTGACTTTTGCTCATTATGTTTAATTTTTCTTACCCCTTGATGGATAAGAATAGATACAGTAAGAACTAAGACAAAAAAGGAAATCAAGTTCAAGTTAGACAAAAAAGTAGAAGAATTTAATCTATTACCCATAACAGCTTCCAATAACAGGTTTATTATTGGAAGCATATACATAATGATTAAAATCCTCTTTTTGAATAACTTGGTGCCTAATTCCACAAAGTATTTATATATAAAGTGAATATATAAAATTGGACAACTTACTAAAGTAAGAAGAAGAAGGTAGGTACTAACCTCTTCTCCTCTTCTTGCACCGCAGGCACTCACATACGCTACTGATACAAATAACAAAAATAAAATTAAAACAAAAGCAGAAGATGATTTTCTAACTTTATTTATTCTGTAAACAAAAAATATACAAAATAAACAAATTGAATAAGAGATGATTGGAATGAGATACATAAATAAATTCTCTTCACTTATTAAGCTTACATTTTGTAAATGAAATGATTTATTATCTCTCTCAACAATTAAACTTTCTACATTGACCAATCTTCCGCTTTCTAACTGGACTTCGCTGCCTTTTTCCCCATTCACTTCTAAAATGATGTCACCCTTTTTCACACCTGAATAATATTCATCTGTATAATTTACAACGTTGGTGACCTCTAACTTACCCTGTTCATTAATCTTCACATCAGCACCTACGAAGATGTTAAAAACAGAAATATAAGAGAGGTAGATGACATAAATAAAACTTAAAATGATAAGGGCTAAAGACAAATACTTAAATACGTTAATATTTCTTTGCATCACATCATCCCGTAATTAAATAAAACTTTTTCTTTTATCATCCTCAAAAAAATTACTGATAGCTTCTATTGGAGGCCAATTGCTTCTTCTTGGCACTTCTCCTTGTTCAAACGCATATAATATAGCTTTTTTTTCTTTTTCATTTATATTTAGCAAGGTTAAGTTCCCATTCTTAAATTGATCCATCGCTTCAGGATTATTTACTAGATGGCTTATAATTTTATCAATATGTCTCAATTTCTATTCCCCCTTAATAATTGAACAAATAGTTTATTCTTTCTTTGTTCATCTAAGCTTAGTTTTCCAAATGATTCCTTGAAATTTTCCAATGCTAAATTTTTAATAACGTTTAAATATAATATTACTCCTGAATCACGTAATTTCCTTTTCAATTCATCCAAATTATTTATCATTTTTTCTTCTAGCGCATAAAAATTTAATAAGTCAATGGATGATTGGTTATATTTATTTTTTAGATAGTAGAAGGCAAGAGTGTGTCTTGTTTTCAAGTCATTATTGTCTGGATAATAAAGCCCATAGTGATCATTGGCAATCTGCTCGACTATGCCCAAATAACGTGAATATTCATCGACTGTTTCATTAAATTCTCCAGTTGCCAAGTAAACACCAAGGACACTTGGCAATGTCACCAGCGAACCTGACTTTTGTTTAATCATTTCAATATACTCTGATTCTGATGAAATTTTTTTAAAATTCAAATCAACATGTTGCCCTTGTAAAGATTGAAGTGAATATTGTAAAGTGAGCCTTAAAAGTTCTGGATTATTAGAAACAGAATTTATCACTTGCAAACTTAATGTATAAAGTGTAGTAGCTGCGTTTGTTGCTATAGAAGGATCTAATTTCATCCAGACAGCCTGAGTATTATCTTTATCCTCAATATCGTCAAAAATGTCCGCAGATAAAATTAAAAGTTCAATACCTGAAGCCAATAACTCAATAGCTGTATCATTTTTTCCGTCAAATGCTATGTAATGGTTATAAGCTAATTCTGCAAATGAAAATTGTTTTTTTACTTCAACAAAAGATTTGAGTTTCTCTTTCAAGTCCTCATTTAAAATATTTTCATCTACAATCTCCTTCATTTTCTCCTTGATCCCCACAGAATCTAAACATATCTGCTCAATAACGCCTTCCTCCCTCCCCTTCCATTTTACTAAATGGGCTATCCAAAAGACAGCAGGTTTTTCGTTTTTTTACAATCATATAATACTTTATCCTTTTATTGTATGGGAAAAACGAAAAAAAAGACTTGTTTCCAAGTCTTTTTCACGAAATTTTCATTGCATAATTGTATTTATCGAGCTGATCAATGCTTTTGTTAATGTTTCGTAATGAATCTGTCGTTTCTTTAATATCAAGTTCGAGTCGGAATAACAATTGTTTTACTTCTTCAAGTTTCTTTTCCATCGTTTCCACACTCCTTTTTTTGAAAGATCAATGAATTGTGTATGGTGAACGAGTCCTAGGTATTTGATCTGTTACTAATAGTGTATCTGCTTTTGGCTTATTTTTCACCGAAAAGTATACAAAAAAGTCCTGCGTGACACCGCAAATCTAATTAGATCAAAATACCTAAAGGAATCACAATAAGAACGGGACTATCTTTCTATGAGCAAGAGTGTTTATATGTCCCGAAATTGAGAAAGATTCTTAATCTCCTTGATGTTAACGGGTTTCGCATTCTTATCAAGTGAGACTATAGTCCTAATTACTGTATTTTCAAAAAGGAATATGCGATTCTTGGCGTATCCTGACCGACAAACACCGAAAAAGACCGCAACGCTAAAGTTGTGGCCTTTTCGCTTTGTCATATTCAGCAATTAGGGCTCTATACATATAGAAACATCCCTTTTGTGTGAGGTGCTCCCATGAGTTATTGTTATCCTTGGTTTTACGCCTATCCGTATGAGATTCGCCGCCCTCAGGCTTCTGCCAATACAGATTTCTTTATCCGTTCAGCAAGGGAGGCCTCAGGGCTGTTCGCCGATGCCCAGCTTGTTCTCAACCGCATTGCGGGCTCGCGGGAGCTCTCGCACCGCATTCTGACCGCAGCCGAGCAATCAGACAAACAATCTGTAAAGCGCCTGATCAAACAAATGGGCGTACGGCATGAAGTGGATACGGTCTTTAATCCCGACGGCATCTACATCAGCCTCATCGGGACGCAAAGCCGAATGATTCTTGCTTTGCGGTGGTCAGATGCCCGCAATCATTTTGCGTCCATTAGATTATGACACCACTCCAGAGCTTCAAGATAACATTCATACGCTTCTTCTTTGTCCAGTTCTTTGCCTAATTCTGTGCAAGTGTCCCAGTTGTTGCTTTCAATACATTTCACAAGCTCAAGCATTTGGTAGTAGTCGTTTTGATGGCCTAATAACGCTTGCCCGACTTCATCTTTTAAAGGCAATTCTTGAATAATCTCCTCTATTTCTCGGTGCAGCAGGGTGTCTATGAGAGAAAACATTCCAATCAGCATATAAGAAGCAGGCTGCGGCCTGACTGTTTTTCTTGCCAGCAGCTCACAAAGCTTTGCTCTCATCAAAGAAATCTTAATGATTTCGTGCTTGCTGGAATGCCCTTTACTGCTTAAATCCTTAAAGGAAAGAATGTATATCCACCGTTTGATTTCATTAAACCCAAGCAGCATAATGGCCTGTTGAATACTTTCAATTTTCTGGCTCAAACGGCTGTGGGATGAGTTTAAAAATTTTAAGACTTGATAGGACAGTGATAAATCCCGCTCTATGTATTCGGTCACATGCTTTATGTTAGGCTGTTCTTTGCTCAATTCGTTAAGCAGTTCATAGTAAGAATAGAAGTGAGTCGACAGATCATGCCCGCTGATGATGCGCGGTTCGCTGAAAAAGTAGCCCTGGAATAATTGAAAGCCGTCTTGTGCCGCTTGTTTATATTCTTTTCGGGTCTCTACTTTTTCCGCTAAAAAAATCAAGCCTCTGCAGCCGTAGGTTTGCAAAATTTTTCTGCGTTCCATTCGTGTTGTTTTGAGAAAATCAATTTTCAATATATCAATATAGCTCATGAGCTCTTCCAGTAAGCCTTCATTTTGCGGGTTTATCGCATAAAAATCATCAAGTGCCAGCATATACCCCATTTTTTTCAATTCTTTGCATCTGGAGACGAGGGCCGGCGTGATTGGTATATCTTCAAGGATTTCAATGACAAGCTGTTTCGGGTTGAAGGAGGTGGGAAGGTTCGATAACATCAAGCTTTCCGTAAAATTAACAAAACAGCGTTTCCCTTCCGTCAGCTTCTCAATTCCGATGTTTAAAAAGCTGTTGATTACTAAATCTGTTGTTGCCTGATCGCCGTCTTTCGCGCTATATACATTTTCTTCGCTTTCTCTATACAGCAGCTCATAAGCAACAACCTGTTCTTTTCTATTAAAAATAGGCTGTCTTGCAACAAACACCCTCATTGATTTTCCCCCTTACAATACGCGCAGCTTTCACCCCTTAAGTATATCAAATAATTTGACGAAAATTGTCTAATCATGAAAATTAATATATTCAAAAAGAAACTGGCCCTTCGAAAACGAAAGGCCAGTTTCTTTATTCTTCCTCAAGCTCTTCATCAAGCCTGCTTTTTACTTCATGAATCCGCTGCATTTTATTGCTCCAGCAGTCCTCGCTTAAATCAACCGGATATTCTTCCGGCTTGCTGATTCTCTTATATTCCTCCCACAGCTGGCTGAGGTTATCCTGCACATACTGCTGTATGTCTGAGATCTCAGGATTTTGGTAGCAAAGAATGCCCTTTTCAAAAATCAGCTCATGAAGATCCTTCGCATAAAAATTTGTGACAAATTTGCTGATAAATGTATGAACCGGGTGGAACATTCTGAGCCGCTTCTGATCATTTACCTGTTCATCATAAAGCGCAATATAGTCACCTTCAGAATGATGATTGGACTGATTGATAATGCGGTACACTTTTTTTCTGCCCGGTGTTGTCACTTTTTCAGGATTGGAGGAAATTTTGATCGTATCGACCAATTTCCCGTCTTCTTCAATGGCAACGAGTTTGTAAACCGCGCCGAGAGCCGGCTGGTCATAGGCCGTGATCAGCTTCGTACCGACACCCCAAACATCAATGCGCGCCCCTTGAGCCTTTAAATTCATAATGGTATGCTCATCCAAATCACTTGAAGCAATGACTTTCGCATCTGTAAATCCTGCTTCATCAAGCATTTTCCGGGCTTTTTTTGACAGGTACGCCAAATCGCCGCTGTCCAGGCGAATGCCGATGAAGTTGATGCGGTCTCCGAATTCCTTGGCCACTTTAATCGCATTCGGCATGCCTGAACGAAGTGTGTCATACGTGTCAACTAAGAAGACGCAATCCTTATGCGTTTCCGCGTATTTTTTGAAAGCGGTATATTCATCGCGGTAAGCCTGCACAAGCGCATGCGCATGCGTGCCGGATACTGGAATATTAAAGCGCTTTCCAGCTCTTACATTGCTTGTCGCGCTGAATCCGCCGATTAAGGCTGCTCTCGCTCCCCACATGGCTGCATCCATTTCATGCGCCCGTCTTGTTCCGAATTCAAGCGCGACTTCATCGCCGATGACGCCTTTAATCCGGGCAGCCTTTGTTGCAATTAATGTTTGGTAGTTCACAATGTTGAGCAAAGCCGTTTCAATCAGCTGCGCTTCTACAAGGGGGGCTTCCACCCTCATAATCGGCTCATTGTTAAATACGAGCTCTCCTTCTTTCATGGAGTAAAGTGAGCCTGTAAAAGTCAAACCACGCAAATATTCAATAAAATCTTCATGATACCCGAGTTCTTCCTGTAAATAATTCAGGTCACTATCCGTAAACTTGAAGTTTTCCAGATATTCGATGGCTTTTTCCAAGCCTGCAAATACTGCATAACCATTTTCAAACGGAAGCCTTCTGAAAAAAAGCTCAAAAATGGCTTTCTTTTCATGAATGCCGTCTCTCCAGTAAGTTTCTGCCATATTGATTTGATAAAGGTCTGTATGTAATGACAGGCTGTCATCTTTAAAACCATACTCTAACACTGTTTTTTCCCCTTCCTTACTCTGCCACTTGCGCTCCGATGCTGTTTGCAAAATGGGTAAGAGCCCACGTGTGCCCCTCCTGATTAAAGCTGGCAACAGCCTGTTTGTGCACAACAATCCGAAAACCTTTGTTGTAAGCGTCAACCGCTGTATGCAACACACAAATATCTGTGCAGACACCGGCAAGATGCAATTCGTCAATCTGCCGCTCTCTGAGTTTGAGCTCTAAATCAGTTCCCGCAAAAGCAGAATATCTCGTTTTTTCCATGTAGTAAACATTTGGTTGATGTTCATGTTTCTGATATAGAGGCAAAAGCTTTCCGTACAGATCTTTTCCATCCGTGCCTTTGATATTATGCGGAGGGAAAAGACGGGTTTCAGGGTGATATTGATCCCCTTCATCATGAGAATCTACTGCTAATACGACGTAATCACCATTTGTGATGAATTCTTCAGTCAAATTGACGATCGCCTCTTCAATCATTCTGCCGGGCTCCCCGCAGGTCAATTTTCCGTCACTCGCCACAAAATCATTCGTATAATCAATACAAATAAGTGCTTTTTTCATAGCCTGCCTCCCCGCCATCAGTATGAGAACATTATATCTTATCTCCAGTTGCAAGTGAATTGCCATGAATAAAAAGACAAACGGTCCGTTTGTCTCTTAAGGTTTCAGCACTGACCGGTTAAAAATGTCGTCCTGAATATATATCAATTCACGATTCACAGCGATGTCAGCCGCAATGACAAGGCCTAAAGGCGTATGAAACTGTAGATCAGATACGATCTTGAAGTGCACTCCGTTCCGGTTCGCCATTTGGATATAGGGAGAGTACGATTGATACTGAAGCTCTCCATTAATCAAAAGGGTTATGTTTTTGCTGTTTTTCAGCGCCTGCTCCGCTTCTTTATAGGGTTTGCTTCTGAGCACCTGCCCTTTTGTCAATGCCAAAAGCACTCTTTCCCTTAATGAGCCTAAAAACAAATGGCGCTCATCTGGCTTTGTCTCCAAGGGCCCGTACATTCCTTGCTGCAAATAGAGATCTATTTTTTCATCACTCAAAAGCTTGTCCTCCCGTCTTGTTTGTCTTCATTATCACCTGATCAGGCAGGAGCTAAACTCTCAAGGGCGGTTTACATTTCTGTTACCCAATGAATAATTTTTTTGGCCAGCTCACCAGCCGGTTCTTCCTCTGTATGCCGGCGCAAAGAAGCTTCCAGCCGTTCAGGCAGAGATGCTTTATCTTCTTCATAAGAAATGATCGTACTCCACTCCAGCTGCGGAACCGCTACCAGCGTGCGCAGTTCTTTTCTGTTTTCATGCAGATACACGTCCGTGATCATTCCGGTTTGCGTATTGATATTCGCTTTTCTGATTTTCATAACATGACCTCTCTATTCAAAGACTACCCATATTATACAATAAAAAAGCAACAGCCTCTCCTGAAAAGGCTGTTACTCGTTAAACGAAACGGTTTCATCAATAATATCGGAATCATTGAAATTCGTTTTGCTATGTTCATTATTGACCTTCATATAATCACCTAATTGAAACGCACCCGATCCTGCGCCTGTGTGATCAACGCTCTTTGGCGAAATCGCAAACACATCCCCAAAGCTGGCCGCTGCATCACCTGATATTGACATAATATAAATCGGACCTACAATCGCAGGCATTTCCCCACCTCCGCATTGATTTACAGCATCATATGCAAAGAGGCGCAAATGGTGCCCGCCTATTCAGCGGACTTGGCGTTTTCTTCAAGGCGTGACCGCTGGCGCAGCTTGAACAAGCGGACAATATTCAGGAAGAATGCCTTCACTACCGCGTAGACCGGCACAGCTAAAATCATGCCGAGAATGCCGCCAAAGCTTCCCGCTCCGATCAACAGCAAAATAATCGTAAGCGGATGCGTATTCAGCCGCTTTCCGATTACAAGAGGAGACAGCAGGTTCCCGTCGAGCTGCTGAACGATGACAATAACAATAATCGCAAACAGCGCTTTGGCCGGAGAGTCCATAAAACCAACAATGACAGCCGGCGCAGCACCGAGGAAAGGCCCGACATAAGGAATGATATTGGTAATCGCCATGACAATCCCAAGAATCAAGGCATACGGCAGCCCGGCAATTAAGTAGCCGATAAAACATGCTGTTCCGACAAAAAGACAGATCAACAGCTGTCCCTGAAAATAAGCCGCCAGCGTATCGGATAAATCTTTAAAAATCTTTAAGCCTTCTGTCCGATAAGAAGCCGGAAGAATTTTTACCGCTAGATGCGGAAAGCGATGTCCGTCTTTCAGCATATAAAAAAGGATAAATGGAACAGTGATAATAACAAGTGTGATGTTTGTCACGACACCAAACACCGCAGATAAACTGGACGTGATATTTTGCGGCAAATTTTGGAGAAAGCTTGTCAACGACTGTTCAATTTTTGATATCGATACATAATCCTGATTCATCATCCAGGTAAACCATTGGGAATGGGACAAATCTTTTGTCAGCGACTGAATCTGTTTTATATAATCAGGAAGATTGTTAAACAGCCCGGTCACTTGCGATGTTATGATAGGCCCGACTGACGCTGAAACGAAGGCCAGCAAACCGATAAATAGTAAATAGATCAATAGAATGGATAATGTCCGCGGAATTTTTTTCTCAAGCAGGCGGACGACCGGATTAAAAATGAAATACAAAATTCCCGCAATCAGCATCGGGAAAAACAATGTTGAGATAAAAACAATAAACGGCTGAAATACAAATGAAACCTTTGTTGTTACGTAAATAATCAGCAAAACAAATAAAATCTGCAATGTCCAAAAGTGGACTTTTGATTTCAACAAGCTTTGTTCCTCCTAGTTTTTCTTTGTCTGTCAGATAAAAGGGCTTATACCCCATCATTGTAACAAAAATGAACTCATATCAGAACTCTTAATATAATGAAAGGAGTGTTGATGATGAAAGCAGTGACATATGATAAAGATTCAGAGCTGGCTTATATCTATGTTCTTCCTCCAAAAAAGAGCAGGAATGTACAGTCTGAGGAGCTTAGAGTCAATGATTGTATCCTGCTGAATACCAGCCAAACGGCAAAATCGCCGGATTCGAATGTTTTTGTGAGGCAGCACTGCTCTGTGCCCCATTTGCCGGGAAATCCCGGCTATATGTAAAAGATTCAGATGGTTATCATTTTCGTGTCCGCCAATATGCTTCAGTCCGTTCCAGCTATACAGTGTACGGCGTCACTTTTTGTTTTTCAGATGGTGATTACCAAGGATTTGCCGGGTTTGTCCTTGACGATATAATGTATCATAGTGCTTTTTTACAGCGCTTAACAGAAAAATAGGACGTCTCGGTGTACGCCTATTTTTCATGCGCAAGCACTGTTAAACCCGCTCACTGTAATCTGGCGTGATGGAAATCATATGCTGAATTCTGATCAAACAAACAGAATCTTGGGCTGCTTCAATGGTGATATGGTCAGGTTTTACATCGATCAGTCTGCCTCTGACCGTATCTCGTACTGTTTGTATCACGAACCTTGAGCCGATGAGCTTTTTAATGGTCTGATAGACATAAGGATCGACTAAAGAGACCAGTTGCGGACTACCTTGGTTGACCATACTTCAATCCCCTTTTGATGTTTTATCTCAGTTTATGCCGTAATTATGGATAATGACACAGGCTTACCTGATAAAACGAGGAACGCGGGGATTTTAGGAGACTATGTTGGGAAGCGGTTGTAAAGGAAATGGTGATGAAGCGGAGACAGCGAAGAAAGCTGGCGCTGTTCCGTGAAAAAAGCGGGACTTATACAGGCTTTGTCATGGATGCCTGGGCTTGGTCGATTAATCGGTCCAGCTTTTCTATTTTTTTACGTGCAGTTGAAGGATCAATTCGGCGATAATGATGGTGGCCTCCCGGCTCTTCATCAAGTTCGTCCGCTTTTTTGACAATCTGCTGCAGTGTGTTTTTATCTAATTCGCCTTCAGGTAAATAGGAATCGGTATGAAGCAAAATGGCAAGGGCAATCTCTTTTGCCGCTTTCGGTTCCTCGCCAAGCCGAATCAGAAGCTTATGAGCCCGTTCCGCCCCTTTAATGGCATGAATGTCATTTCTTTTGTATTTCTCATAATCCCACTTTCCGTCTGTATACCATTCATAATGGCCGATATCATGCAACAGTGCCGCTTTTGCAGCTAAATCAGGGTTGATGTCATTCTTTATAGACAGCCTGTACGCATGGTAAGCGCAGGCAATCGCATGTGCCACGCCGGAACGCTGTAAATATTTTTGTGCAATTGGATGGGTGAAAACATCCATTAATGTAACCTTTCTCATGGAAACCCCTCCTTTAGATATTTTTAGAATCCTAACATAATTTGCAGAGAAACTCAATTCTTATGTCACATCATTTTGTCTTTTAATCATCATTGTTATACCCTAAAAGCAGAGTTTCAGTCAGTATATGCGGCTGCTCATCAGAATGCGAGGGCGATAGATTTTTTTATAAAAAAAAGAGCAGAAAATATCTGCTCTACAAAAACTCTTTAATATCGTAAATGCGTCCGTTTTCTGTCCCTTTTTCTAATAAAGAAAGCAGTGTGCCGGCAATAAAGGACGGACTGCGAAGGCTTCCTGTTTCATTTAATTTCCGGAAACGTTCAATGTCGTGGAAATCCTTTTTCGATGAAGAACGGATGACAGCTTGCATCTCAGTGTCCATCACACCTGGTGAGAAGGAAATCATGTTCACTGGCAGTTCTTCGTCCTCTTGTTCAAATCCAAATGTCCTCGTAAACATGTCGAGACCGGCTTTTGAGCTGCAATACGCGCTCCATCCCTTATATGGATTTTTGGCGGCGCCTGACGTAATGTTGACAACCGTCTTTTGGCCGCTGTATAATGCTAACCTTTTTGTAAACAGCTGACTCAAAAGGACGGGTGCTGTCAAGTTCAGTTGATAATGGCGCTGAAGCTCGTCAAGAGACGCTTCGCCGGCGCGTTTGATCGGCGTTACCATTCCGGCGTTATTGATCAGGGTAATACCTGAATAACGATCTGGATTAATGGATGAAAGCAATGTTTCAAATTGCTGTTCAGCTTCTGTGAGATTAATGAGGTCTATTTGATGCTGCGTCAGTTTTTCGTGAGAGACATCCGCTTTTGTTCTGGATAAGGCATGGACTTCATGGCCCTTCTCTAAAGCCTGTAATGCAATGGCTTCTCCCAGTCCTTTTGACGCTCCGGTGATGATATAAAGTTCCATTAGAAACAACCTCCTCCTTCCATTCCTATTGTACGGTACCGCTTTAGCACAACACAAGCACAGGGCCTATGCCTTTTTGTTCTCCTGCGCTGTGACTTTTGGGATGAGGAACACAATGCCTGCAATTCCGAGCAGGATCAGCACAACATAGATAATCGGAAGCAGTAACGAAGATGTACCATGTCCTTCTTCTGTTTCTGGGGATGACGTCTTTTTCATTGGTTTTTCAGCAAACGTAATCCCGAGCTGTTTCGACTGGGCCGCAATCGTGTTGGATTCCTCGGGATTTGTTGATGTAAACAAATTTTTTATCAGCTCGGCGTCCTTGTCCTCGGGCTGATCAAAAGTGAAATTCTTCTGTTCCTCAGGCAGTTCTACTTTCTCTTCATAGTAGGCATCTTCATGCAAATAATTCGTATCGATTTCAATGTCTTTTTTTTCATATTGGTTTGGCGCGACATCTGTATTTTCCTCGGTTTCGGCAGCGGCGGCAGAGGGTATGAAAAGGGAAAAGGAGAGCATACACATCATGATCCCCTTTTCCATGCTGCGATTACGCTTCATACGTTTCATCGCTTTCTGCTTTGTGTTCGGCCATCATTCGGATAATCAGCGGCAAAGCCGCGGCAATTACCGCAATGATCAGCAGAACCGTTATTCCCATTGTAAACAAGTGTCCTGTACCGTACTGGATGTCGATATATACTTTCGAAACCGGATCTTCAAATGTAAAGTTCGGCATGATCAAATCAATAAGCGGTGCGACATAGAATAGAATCATTGCCGCTGAAGCGACCCACCCAGGGATTGAACCGAATCTGAATGCTGTCCGGATGAAGGCAGAGCTTGCAACCAGCAATAGAATCGTAAACACCGACCACTTAATCGTCTGATCGTCCGGCAGTGAATAAATATTCAAACCGAACAAGCTGATCATGAGTCCGACAAGGATATTCAGAATTCCGAATAGCGCTCCTTTTACGAGAAGCGGCGCATTTTGATAATACGAGCTGAAATAGCCAATTAACAGGCTGCTGATCAACACAATGACAAGGATGACAACCGGCGGTACCATCTGAATTTTTTCTTCAGGAACCTCTCCGCTGATTTTAAGCGGATTTGCCAAGTAATCATATACATAGCCGTTGTTTTGGCCGTCTACTAATGTATTTCCGAGTATGCCGTATACGTCATTGCGTACGAGTTTCGTGGAAGCGACATTTTTCCCCCAGTTGTTGTTTAAGGTGTCAGCTTTCGCCTGAACATCATTGACGCTTTGCTGCATATTCGTCGTGTAATCAATAATGCCTGATTGGCGATCAGACAATGACCCCATCATGTCTGACATTTGCAGCACTTCCTGGCCGACTGTATCTTGGATACTCAGTGCCATTGTGCCAGACAGCCCGTCGTTACTGAACGTCGCTGCTTCTTGTGTTGTGCCCGTTACGAGCTGTTCTGTCGCTTTTGCGGCACTTTCAGAGATGTTCGTCAGTTCGTCGAGAACACCTGCTTGAGAGTCACGGATGAAGCCGCTGTAGTCCTCTGTAAATTTAGTCATGCCGTCGATAAAGCTGTTAATGTCTTCATCGGTTTGCATCGTGTTGTTTTTGAGTTCTTCCCAGCTTGCTGATTCTTCCGGTGTGAGAGCCAGGATTGATTTGACTTTGCCTTGCAAACCATTTATCGCATTGGTTTTTGCCTTGCTATCTATGGTTCTGGATAATACAGAGTCATATACAGATAGATATTTGTAATATCTCATTAAAGCATTGATATTTTCTGTATTGATTTCTTCGGAGAATTGAAGCTGATCTTTATTTTCCAGATCGCGAATCGCGCTGTAAATCCCTTCAAACTCCCGCTTCCGTTTCGCTTCAAGGTTTCCAAGTTTCGTTTCGAGCTGTTTCACTTTAAATTTCAAGTCATCAATTTCATCATTGAGACCATCCATTTGCTCTTTAAGTTCTTCTAATTTCTTTTTCAGCTCTTCATTATGGGCAGTTTCTTTTTCTTTGAGTTCTTCTTCAATTTGCTTCATTCGCTCAGACGCTTTGCTGAGCTGTTCTTTTGCTTTTGCGATATCAGAAATCTCATCGTTTCCGGTTTGTTCTTCGTCCTCAGGCTGAGTCGTGCCACCGTCGCTTCCTGTATCTCCAGTATCTCCGGTTCCATCTTCATTTGCCAGCTGGATCATTTGAAGGGTTGCGTCAGATGATGCAGTTTGTTCGGCAGATGTGTCCGTTTCGGTTTGTCCGCTGTCTGACTCACCGTTAGTGGCATCGCTGTTATGATCCTGGCCGTCTGTTCCCGGCTGCTGGTCCTGATCCTGAGTGTTGCCGTCCGTTTGTCCGTCTGTTCCAGTATCACTGCTGTTGTCACCGTTTCCGGTGTCTCCCTGTGGTGTATCGGGATTTGTGTTGGTTCCGTCAGGGTTTGCCGGGGCGTCAGTAGACGGTTCATCTGTTACCGGGTCCTCTGGTGCCGGCTTCTCTTTTTCAGCCTCCTTCAGATTGTCTGAAATGTCCTGAATGTCAGCGGCGATGCTTTTCAGTTCTTCCCGCTGTTTTTCAAGATCGATTTTCAGGTCTTCGGGATTCTCTTCCTTCGGTTCTTTATCTTTATCTTGATTATCATTGTCAGAGCCGTCGTCTACGACTGGGTCATCCCCTTTCGCAACTGTCAGCGCCTGACGCGCTGGTACAAGCAGATCATAAACCTGATTTAATGCCGTTTGTCTTGAAGCGGCCTGATATTGTTCAATTAAATGACTTTGAATTTTCGCCATACCAAGTTCCTGCTGAGGCACTTGGCCCTCTCTCAGTTGCTGTGCTTTTGCCAACACTGTACTTGTTTGTGCAAGCTGTGTTTTCACTTGGCTGATTCCTGTTGCCAGTCCGCTCATCCGTTCACTGAATTGGTTCGCCTTTTGCTGTGCTTGAATGGCATCAAGGCCTGTCTGGATTTGCTGCTGAGTGGCATCTTGGGCTGTCAAAAGCAGTTTTTTCTGATTTTCTTGATATTTTTTGTACCTTTCAACGGTATCAATGAAATCCTTCAGCGTGTTTTTGGCTTCTTCCGCTGTTGAAGCTTTTTCTTTTGTCGTGCTTTGCGCTTCATTCATTGATTTCTTCAGCTCATCGATTAAGTCTTTTTGCTGTTTGATTTCACCTGCTAAATCATTTGAGCTAGGTTTGTAAAAGTTGTACATGACATTCTGGAATTCAGATTCTTTATTGACGATATTGTCAAATTCTCCTCTGATGCTGTCTACTTTTTGTGACACAAAATTCCAATATAAGGCCGACATTTTTTTGTTCATATTCTTTTGCGCATCCTCGAGCTCACGCTGCACTTTTTCTTTGTTGACCGCATTCAGGTTATCCTGAATGCTGAATTCGAGCGTTGCTTTTTGAGGATGGTCTTTGTCATAGCTCAGAATGTTTTTTGAGAAATCTGAGGGAATGTAGACAATCGCATCGTATTTCTTTGATGCGAGACCAGTCTCGGCCGCGCTTCGGTTTACGACTGTCCATGAATAATTGGGACGTTCACCCAGAACAGTCGCTACTTCCTTGCCGAACTGGGCGGATTTGTCCTCTTCATCAGACTTCACTTCTTCGCTCAATACGCCTGTGTCTTCATTCACCACCGCGATTTGCCGCGTTGAATTCGCTACTTTTTTCGCCGGGTCTTCCCCGATAAAGCGGAAAAACAAAACCGGCAGCAGCAAAATGATGATGACGGCGGATATTAACTTGATCAAGCTTTTTCGTTGTTCTGTCATCTAGCACTCTCCCTTTCAGCAGAACATAAAGGAATTTGAACTTTTTGCTCCTTCCCGTTTTCCACAACATATCCGAAGCCCGGCTGAATCTCAGGCTCCTGTCTTTGGTACGGGAGAGGAATGACATTTTGCTCAGATTTTTTCATCAGCACAATCGCATGGCGAATTTGCTTCATCTCTGTCGTCAAGGAGTCATAGCCTTTTGAGAATTCGCTGTGATTTCCGCCCGGGATAAAACTGAACCCAAGATGCGCATAGGATTTCATGAAGTTTGCCAGACGGTCTTGTATTCTCGTATCAATCGTCTGCTGGAATCTCGTAATCCCGTCAATCATCAGCACCACTTGTGAGAATCGCAGATTTTGCGCATCTCCCTGGCGGACGGCTTCTACATACATGGCTTCTCTTGTTTTGAAAATATCTTCTGCTGTTTCGATCCACTGCTCAATATCTTCTTTCGTTTCCAAATATGAGACATCTGATTCTTTCGCATATTGGGACAATCCGCGGTCAATCGAGTCAAACAGGCCGACCATTTCGGTTTCATCGTCTATCAGATGTTCAAGCATTACTTTTAAGACGTTTGTTTTCCCGCGCTGGGTCTGTCCTAAAATTAGGCAGTGCTTGTGCTTGCCTAAATCAAAATAGACTGGGCTGACTGTTTCTTCATGAAGCCCGATTGGTACTGATAAAGGCTTGCGTTCCAGCTTGAAGCGGAGAGAAAATTCTCTCGTCGACAGGCTCTCAGGCAGCATTGGAATCGGTGCCGGCTGCTCCATTGAAGCAAAGCGCTCCTGAAGTTGCTGAACGTCAGATTTCAGCCCGTTGAACATGCTGATATCATCATCAGCGTCAACAGGGAGGAACATTTGCGCAAAATAAAGCTCTTCCTTTTGAATGATGACGCGACCCGGAATCGGTTCGAGATTGAACTTCGGCCGTCCGTAAATGGAATATCCCTCGGATTGATCCATCAGATAATGGACTACCTTTGTTTTCAGGTTATTTAACAATGACTGGCGGACAGCATTCACACGCGTTGCTGTCAGCATGAAGTAAATGCCCAAGCTCTGCCCGTCTCTTGAAAGCTGGACAAATTCCGATTCAAGCTCATGCATCTCATCCTTGACGATATCAAAGTTGTCAATGGTGATGAATATGAACGGAAGCTCTTCTTCGCTCAGCGCATTATACATTTTGATGTGGCTGATTTCTTTTTCCCTGAACAGACGTTTACGGCGGTCAATTTCTTCTTTAATTCGAATCATGAACTTTTCAATTTTTCTTGATTGGTCCATCAGGAAGTAATCCGCGGTATGCGGGAGCTTCGCTAATGGCAGAAGCGTTCCGTTACCGAAATCAAAGATATAGACATGAAGCTCTTCAGGTGTGTATACATCCGCAAAGCTCATCAGGAACGTTGCGGCTGCAATTGATTTTCCGTAGCCGGAAGAGCCGAATATGCCTATATTTCCGTCTTCCATCATCTTATAAGCAATTGGCGCCTGTCTTTGCAGATCAGGTTCATCGACATACGCGAAGTGGAAATGATCTTTTTCGTCCGATGGGAAGAGAGTGCGCGGAATACGTTCCGCGAGCGGCGGCAGCCAAGGGCTTGGCAGCTTCTCAATCTTCATTTCATCTTGGATCCGTTCAATTTCGTCAACTATAGCTTCTATTTCTGTTTGAACGTCTTTTTTCGCAATATCTTCGGTATCCACTTCAGAAAGCGGGATCAGGCCCGTATCCGTGACGATCGCGATTTCATCCTCAGTTCCGTAGACTTCCTCTAAGTAAGGCGCCCCGCTCCAGGCGGATTGGAACAGCTCATATACTTCATTGTTGCCGACCTGCAAATAACCGCGTCCTGTCACGGTAATGTTTGCGGCATCGCTGTTTTTCAAAATTTCTTTACTGTCGGTAGCATCCTGAACCTTCAGCGCTACTTTAAAGCGCGAGTTACTCCAGATCTGGTCGTCGATGATGCCGCCCGGCTTCTGTGTCGCCAAAATCAAATGCACGCCGAGGCTTCGCCCGATACGCGCTGCACTGACAAGCTCCCTGATAAAATCAGGCTCCTCGCTTTTCAGCTCGGCGAATTCATCAGAAATTAAGAACAAGTGAGGCATCGCCACTTCTGCTTTCCCCTGCTTGTACAGCTTTGTATAGTCATTGATGTGATTGACTTGATACTGATCAAACAGGCGCTGCCTTTTTTTCAGCTCGCTTTTAATGGAAGCAAGCGCACGCATACTGAAGTTCTTGCTGCCTTCAATATTCGTGATTGTGCCGAGCAGATGAGGAATGTTGCGAAACGGCTGCGCCATCCCTCCGCCCTTATAGTCAATTAATAAGAAAGCCGCTTCATGCGGGTGAAAATGCACCGCAAGTGACAGGATGTAAGTCTGGAGAAATTCACTTTTCCCAGACCCCGTTGTCCCCGCAAGCAACCCGTGCGGGCCGTGAGCTTTTTCATGAAGGTTCAGATACACAATGTCATCTTTTCCCTTATAGCCGATCGGCACTGACAGCGACTTCGACGATTCACTCGTCAGCCATCTTTGCTGAATGCCGATTTCTTTTACTTCCTTCGCATGGAAAAGCTCCAAGAACGATACCGTTTCCGGAATGGAATTCGTAATTCCGACCTGATGATTCAGCGTCCGCAGTGTGCGTGAGAAACGTTCATTGTCCCCGCGTTGATGATGGTCAAGGCGGAACGGAATTCTTACCGCCTTTTTCTTCTGTATTAAAATGTCGCCTTCATGCTCATTGATGTAGCGGACAAGGGTCGTAATATTTTCCGACAAGCTTTCCTTTGTTTCTGCGGCCACAATTGTAGAGATGCCCAGATGCTCATGCTGCCCTTCTAAATATTCGAGAATGACGTGCTCTGAGATCAGCTGCTGATTCGTGATGATAAATACAAAATGCGGTTTGAACTGCAATTTTTCTTTGTCATCTTCGAGATCTCGCTCTCTGATTAATTCATAAAGTGAAGACAGGAGCTGATCTCGGGTTTGCTCATTATATATAAAACCTTTCGCATAAATATGGGGCATTTGAAATTGCGGAAGCCACTTCATCCACTCCCAGTCTCTATACTCTTCTTCATGAAAAATAAAAACGAAACGCAGATCGTGATAGCTATTGAAGAACGCGAGCTGTCCGATCAGCTGGTGAATCTCATTTTTCACAATTTGCATTTTACCGACAAGCCCCATCGGACCTTCCGCCAAATCGACCGTAACCGGCGCATTGCGGATGTCCTTATAAACACGCTGCATGTGCTGGGATTTTTCCATGAGGTCATCAATATCACGATTGGCCAAGTCTCCGCCGCTCATATTGATTTCATAGCTTGAAGGGACTGTTCCTGTCCCCAGCCGCAGCTGAAGATAATCCTTGCTTTCAAGCGACTTTTCCCAGATCCGGTCACTGATTTCACTTGTTAGGTATTTCATTTGTTCGAACGAAGGGAAGTGAAATTCAAGTACCTGCTTTTGCTTTTCAGCTAGCGCCTGAAGCTCTTTCCGCTTATTGTCTAGGTAAAGCTTATATACGCGCTCCCGTTTTTCCTCGCGTTTTTTCCGCTGGTTTTTATCCCGGAAATATTGCACCGTCGAGGTAATGAGGGTCATCATAAACATCGCCAGAGAAACGAGTATGAATATCCCGCGCGGCTGGATGATGGCGACCACGCCCATCACGATCAGCATGACGAGCGGCGGCAGAATGACGAGCCACAGCCCTCTGTTGGTTTGATCGCTCTCCTGAGAGGGAAAACTGAAGGAAACGCGGTCATCCGGCAAATCGTACACCATCCGCGGTGTTCTTCTGTACTGCGGATATTTTTTCTGCATCTCTGTGCTTGGTTTGACCGTTTCTGTTAATGCTGTTTCAAACGGTGCAAAATGAACAATTTCTAAAAGGTCTTGTTCCGTCACTCTCATTTGCGTAAAGTTCCAGAAAATTTCATCCCCCGGGTGGAGCGGTGTATTGGCGATGATCTTCTCTCCGTTCAAGAAAATCGTCCCGCTTTCAGGATGAACCGACCACCTTTCGCCGACACGAAGCAAAGAAAACGTGCTTTGATCAGCAAAATCAAATTCTTGCGGATTCAAATACATATCTGCATTTGTTTTTTCAGAAGAGCATGTGATTTCATCCCGATTCCCCGTAAAATAAACGGATTTCTCAGGCTCATTGCCCATCAAGATCAAGTGTATACTCTGCTGATCCGTTTGGAGGGTAAATGATGTACCCGGCTCAATCGTGCCAAGACAATCATTACCCTGGAAAACTTCGTATTGGCCGCCGGATTCCTTTCTTTGAAGAGAAATCACTCCGCTTTCAAACGGAATGGTGCCGATCGTAACGGAATCCTTCACATCAGGCCCTATGGTCACCGGATGGGACGACGGGAGGTCAGACAGTTTCAATTTTTGAACGTTATTTTGGTAGAAAACCCATAATAGACTCAAATGGCGAACCCCCTAACAGCCGACTGGCAGCATGCGATGACCTGCGCTTCATGTCTCACGTTATTTGTCATCTTTTTTCTCATCTTTCTTTTCTGTTTCTTTTTCTTTCTTCGCTTGTTCTTCTTTTTTCGCTTTTTCCTCAGCTGCGGCTTTTTCTTCTGCTGCTTTCTCTTCAGTCTCTTCAGCTTGTTGTTTTTCTTCCGTTGTATCAGTTGTTGAAGACTCAGTATTCGATTCTTTTTCCTGTTCAGCGTTAGCTTTATTCACTTTATCAAGTTCGCTGTCAACAGAATCAAGTTCTTTTTGAGTTGCTTCATCATTACTATCCTCAGCTAAGAGCTGCTGCTTGTATTTATAAAGGCCAAGCCAAATGTATGGGTTATACTCGAGCTTATGTCCAATACTGATCGCTTCTTTATAATCCCCTCTACCAATATCAATCCAATAAAGGAAATGCTGCGGTTCAGATTGCAATGTCACTAGCTTCTCAATATTATCCCGTTGGTAATCTAAAAGTTGTTTTTCAACTTCTACATAGGAATAAGCAAGCTGATACTGCACCGATTCAGGCAGGCTTTCCGCATCGTACTTAGACAGTCTGCTGATAACCTCACTGTACTGCTTATTTAGGAAAGCGCGGTTGCTGTCCACTATCGCCTGGTGCTTTGGCTGTGCGAAAAATAATGAATACATCGAATAAATAAGAGCGGGTACGAGCAAAACAATGAGCCCCAGGCCGATATATCGCTGGATGTTCCATTTCTTTCTCGGGATATGTATATATGTTTTCGCTTTGGCTTCGAGCTCATCGATATGAGTTTGAATCAGTTCGAGCAGGTCATCATAGGACGCTGCATCCAATATCTCCTTAGCCTCTGCGGAGAACGTCAGCGTTTCATTAAATTTCAGATAGTCTTCAAAATCAAAAGCGCCGTCAACTGCCAAAGCCGCTGCCGCTTTCAGCTCCCTCCACACTCTTTCCTCATCATGCTCGTAAGGAGGAATGCTTTCTTTTACTCCATAATGGAGAAAATAAGGCGTTAGGCCTTTATCAAATACAATGTTTTCAGGAGCGACAATCAAATTCAGCCTCGACAGATTGTGCTGCTGTACAGCTTGAACAAGCTGATAGGCAAACTGCCATTTGCTTTTTTTATCTTTAGCCTTTATTACGCGGAATGCTCTATAGGAAGGAGGAGGTTGGATTGTGATGATCACTTCATCATCCGTCACATCGATCTCTTTTTGAAAAAATGGATTTACATCTTTGATCACGTTGGCTTCGAGACCGTCCAGAAGCTTTATTTTTTCCCGTTGAAAGGTAAATGTATAGCCGGCATCTGTTTTCTCGGCAACGGCTTCTAATTGGTTTTCTAAATATGATTTTTGTTTACCTGACATTCAACCAGATCCTTTCATAATATTTCAAGCCGGTCTCCGTTTGTAATGCCGCAATCAGACAGCTTGCATTCTCCGGAAAACACCTTATCCTTATTAACCACTCTGATCCAGTGCCCTTCGCGCGGAGGTATAGCGACGCTTTGAGCCTGCCAAGCAATATCAATTACTTTTTTCACCGGGTGGTAATCTGACAGCCTGAGATCAAAGACACTGCCGTTATAATGTTTCAAATCTATTGTAATATCAATATACATTTTAGGATCACCCTTACATAGAAAGAGCGCCGTCTTCTCGTGAATCAGGCGCTCCTTCCCTTTCATACTGTTATCCGCGGATTTGATTTGCGATGTCTTGGTCAGTAGACTCAAGTGTATTTGCTGTTTGATCAAGCTGTTGATTCACATCTTGAAGCAAATCTGACATTTTGATAAATGAAGGTTTGAGCTGCTCGTATTGATCTGCGAACGCTTCGCTTGAAGCACCTTCCCACATGCTTTTCAAATCAGAGATCATGCGATTTAAACGATCAACCTGATTTAATACTTCTTGGCTTTCAACGCCGTATTGCTTCGCCATCGCTCTTAGCTCTTCGGGTGTGACACGAATTAATCCTGCCATATTCCTCATTACCTCCTGTGCCATCAGCCTAAATATGGGCTAATTCACTTATTTTTAGAACGTCATTATTATAAAAACAGTTTTTCGGCACAGTCAAACAAATATGTTTTAATTTTACAAAATGAGTCCAATGGTTTATCCCAACTCACTTAAAAATGACATATATTGTTAAACAAGTAGGTTTATTTTCTTAATCTCTTCTTCATTCTCCGAATAATCCAAAAGACCCAAATGATTCGCCAACTCCAAAAAAAACCTTTCAGAAAATTTGATGCTACAGCACCATTTCTGAAAGGTTCAGTTTTTTCTTTCTTAATCAGTCTTGCCCCAAATCATATATTAAAATGTTCTTTCAATATGCTATGTATCTGTTTTTTTAGCTTCCTCTCTTTGTTGTTGATTTTCCCAAACAACAACAATCATAATAAAAGGAAGTGGATGAGATGTCAAAGAAAAATCGCATGAAAAGTAGGGAGATTTATGACTATGCCGAATGATCCGTTTAAATACAGTTTTGACAGACTTGAAGATGTAGCTGATCATATCAGCGATGTTCTGCGGTGCCCGATCACCATAGAGGATGTTAACCACAAGCTGCTTGCCTACAGCACTCACAGCGACTGCACAGATCCTGCCCGAACGTCTACAATCATTGGCAGAAGGGTGCCTGAGAAGGTCATTAACAAGTTGTGGAAAGACGGGACAATTCCAGCTCTTTTAAAAACGGACCAGCCGATCAGGGTAAAGCAAATAGATGAAGTTGGACTAAGCAACCGCGTTGCCATTTCCATATGGAAAAACAACCAAGTGCTTGGCTTCATATGGGCGCTTGAGATCCAAAAAACTTTGTCTGACGATGATCTAATGACATTGCATATGGCGGCAAAAGCAGTAAAAAACAAGCTTCTCAAACTCCAAATCAGAAAAACGAAAAATGAAGAACGCAGCCAAGAGTTTTTCTGGAAAATGCTGACTGGCCACATTTATCAGGAGCATGACATGGCGGATGGCTTCCACAAACTTGGAATGGCCGCCCCTTCTGAGTTTTCCGTTATGATCATCCGGATAAACGGCGAGCTGACTGAAAAAATCGAACAGCAGCTGCAATATTTACAGGAAACGACCCAGCAGGTTCACGTGCTGCTGACAACCGTAGATTCAAATGAACTCATTATTTTAACCGCCCCTAAAACAGATCACCCTTTTCAAGATTTAAAGCAGTTTGCTTTAAGTACGCAAAAACAGTTGAAAGAACGTTATAAAATAGAAGACGTTTCTATCGCTTTTGGCGGAATATACCATTCTATTTCTTTTGTCTCCCGCTCCTATCAGGAGGCACTGTCTGTCTTAAAAGCAAAGGAACGTTTCGCAGAAGAGACAAAACATCTTTTCAGTTTTTCTGAGTTAGGCATTTATCAATACCTGGATATCTTGGATGAAAAACGGAAACAGACTGGATATTTTAATTATTCGCTTTCCAAACTGGAACAGTATGATCGGGATCATCAGTCAAATATGGTAGAAACGCTAGAGCGTTTTATTGAAGCAGACAGCAACGTGAATACAGCCTCCAAGATGTTAAATATACACGTTAATACGTTGAATTACCGTCTCAAGCGCATCAGCCAGATTGCTGAAATCGATTTAAAAAATGTGAATCAAAAGTTCACCATCTATTTAGATATCAAGCTTCGGCACCTGAATTTGTGAAATTTCACAAATCCAGGTTTTTTTATTTTCTTTTTCAAACAAAGAATTTTCATAAGAATCAAGCTACACTAAATACATCACAGATACAGGAGGAGACAAATATGATCATAGGGGTTCCTAAAGAGATAAAAAACAATGAAAACCGCGTTGCATTAACACCCGGAGGCGTTTCTCAGCTCATTTCAAACGGCCATCGGGTGCTGGTTGAAACAGGCGCGGGCCTTGGAAGCGGATTTGAAAATGAAGCCTATGAGTCAGCAGGAGCGGAGATTATTGCTGACCCGAAACAGGTATGGGACGCCGAAATGGTCATGAAGGTCAAAGAACCGCTGCCGGAAGAATATGTCTACTTCCGCGAAGGGCTTGTGCTGTTTACGTACCTTCATTTAGCAGCTGAGCCTAAGCTGACACAGGCCTTGAAAGATAAAGGAGTTGCGGCGATCGCATATGAAACGGTTAGTGACGGCCGGACATTGCCGCTTCTGACGCCGATGTCAGAGGTTGCAGGCAGAATGGCAGCGCAAATCGGAGCGCAGTTTTTAGAGAAACCTAAAGGCGGAAAAGGCATTCTGCTTGCCGGAGTGCCAGGCGTTTCCCGCGGAAAAGTAACGATTATCGGAGGAGGCGTAGTCGGCACAAACGCGGCGAAAATGGCTGTCGGCCTCGGGGCAGACGTGACCGTCATCGACTTAAACGCAGACCGTCTGCGCCAGCTTGATGACATCTTCGGCCATCAGATTGAAACGTTAATTTCTAATCCGGTCAATATTGCAGATGCTGTGGCAGAAGCGGATCTTCTCATTTGCGCGGTCTTAATTCCGGGGGCTAAAGCTCCGACTCTTGTGACCGAGGAAATGGTCAAACAAATGAAACCGGGTTCAGTGATTGTCGATGTTGCGATCGACCAAGGCGGCATCGTCGAAACTGTCGACCATATTACTACACATGATCAGCCGACATATGAAAAACACGGCGTTGTCCACTACGCTGTGGCAAACATGCCGGGCGCTGTCCCTCGTACATCAACAATCGCCCTGACTAACGTTACTGTTCCATACGCGCTGCAAATCGCTAACAAAGGAGCAGCAAAAGCGCTTGCAGACAATGCGGCACTGAGAGCTGGTTTAAACACAGCAAACGGACACGTGACCTATGAAGCTGTGGCAAAGGATTTAGGATATGAGTATGTTCCTGCCGAGAAAGCTTTAGAGGATGAGTCATCTGTGGCGGGTGCTTAATGACATTGAGCTTGCAGAAAGATTTCTGCAGGCTTTTTTTATTTTTCAGAAGGAACTAAGAGACCATTTCACGAACTAAAACGATGAAACTTGATCATAAAGGAGGATTCATATGGCTGTTCAGCAATATGGCGTGTTAAAAGGCATTGTCTTAGATATGAAGCGGGAAACTGATGAAGACAGTCCTCATTTCCAAGTCAAAGTGCTCGGTGAAGAGAATACGTATTACAGGTGCGCCATCAATGTGATGTCCAGTTCTGAGGAATCTGAAGTATTGTATTTGGCTGACGATCGGTTTGATTCCAGCTCAATTACGATCCTTCCGAACATGCCATATGGATATACAAAGATCAATGAGGCAAACCGTGAAGTGGCGCTGGATTATGTGCGGGGCAATTTGTTTGAACCGCGGGACATGAAGCCCTTGCCGCATGAAATCACGGGGCCTGATAATGATTTAAATGACTTTATTGAAACGTATATGAAGAAAGCGCAAGAAGAGAAAGCGCCAGTTTATATATTCGGTTCAAAATTTGGGCCAGAACAGGCTGCAGATAAAATATTCGGTTTTACACCGACCAACGGCATGCACAATATCCATATGAATCAAGGGAATGCAATGGATAGCCGCTGGAAAAAAGACAACGGCTCTTGGCATGACGGAGGCATTCTGATTCAATTCGCCGATCAGTGGGCTGCAGTGTTTTTAGCGTTTTTATCCCAATCTTGGTGTACGGATGAAAACGGAAACCCGGTCAGAGACTGTGATCATACCCAAACGTCTGCGTAAATAGAAAAAGAGACTGCGGCAAGCAGTCTCTTTTTTATGCAATTACACATTTTCAACAGGCTTTAGGCTGTTGGGCCTCATATCGCTCCAATGCGATTGGATATAGTCCAGACAAGCATCACGCCCTTTTTGCTCATGAACGACTGTCCAGCCGCTCGGCACATCTATAAAACCGGGCCACAGGGAATATTGGCCCTCTTCATTGATCAGCACCAAATATGTGCCATCCGCATTTTCAAAAGGATTTGCCATCTTTCGTCCCCCTTATTTATTCATCTCTTCCAGTTTGATAGCGAGAACCTTGCCGATTTGAGCGAGCGGTTCCGGCTGACAAAGATCTTTATGGCGGCAGTCAATGTCGATTTGTTCAATTTGTCCGCTAATATAAGGCTTCCACGAATCCGGTTCAATCGGATCAAACCATTCAGGTATGATTGTTGATCTGAAAAACAAGACATTTCCGCGGAAGGTTTTCGGTTTATATGAGCCTAAAATACCGACAGAATTGACATACGTATTCTTCAAATTGAAAATGACTGATTCATCCAGGCTTGCAAGCGCGCTGCCGTCACGGCGAAGAATCTCAATTGCTGTTTCGAAATCAAGCGGTTTGTCCCCTAGGCTATCTGGGTCGTACCCGCCTAACGCCAGAAGGGCAATAAGCGCTTCCTCATCATCTGGCGCCTTTTTTATAGGAAGGAAGTGGTTCGGATAGGCGTCCAGCATCACCAATAGGGATACTTCTTCTCCTTGATTTTGCAGCTGGGTTGCCATCGCTTGAACGACATTCCCGCCCAGAGACCAGCCTAGGAGATGGTACGGTCCTCTCGGCTGGATTGTTCTGATTTGTTCAATGTAGTCGGCAGCCATGTCGTCAAGTGTTTTCGGAAGCTCTTCCCGCTGCCCAATTCCCCGTGCCTGCAAGCCATAGATCGGATAATCTGTTCCTATGTTCGTCATCAAACCGGCATAGCACCAGCTAAGTCCGCCTGCCGGATGAACACAGAACAAAGGAAGCTTGTCTCCGCCTGTTCGGAGCGGCAGCAGAACGTCGAGTGCGCTTTGGCTTGAGCCCATCTCAAGTCTTTCTGCAAGTCCTGCTACAGTCGGCGCTTCGAGTAGGTTTCCGATGCTGAGTTCTACGCCTAGTGCTTCGCGAATGCGGCTCATCAGCTGTACAGCAAGCAGGGAATGTCCGCCTAAATCAAAGAAACGGTCATCAATGCCGACACGCGGCAAGTGAAGCACCTCCATAAACAGGTCACAGAGGATTTCTTCCTGTGGCGTTCTCGGTCCGCGTCCTGTCACTGCCGCTGCGAAATCCGGTGCGGGCAGTGCTTTACGGTCAAGCTTTCCATTCGGTGTCAACGGCAATTCTTTCATCGTTACAAAAGCAGAAGGCACCATGTAATCTGGCAGTCTCTCTGCAGCATATTTGCGCAGTTCCGCCTTATCAATTGTGTCTTCCGAAGAAGGTATGACATAAGCTGCCAAACGTTTATCTCCCGGCTGATCCTCACGCACAATTACTGCCGCATCTTCAAGCTGCGAATGCTGAACTAGCGCCGCTTCAATTTCTCCCAGTTCAATTCGGAAGCCCCGGACTTTCACTTGGTGATCGGCACGGCCAACATAGTCAAGAGAGCCGTCAGCACGGAGGCGGGCCACATCCCCAGTGCGATACATTCGGGTACCCGGAGGACCGAACGGATCAGCTATGAAGCGTTCCGCTGTTAATTCAGCCCGGCCTAAATAGCCTCGTGCCAACCCCGCTCCTGATACATACAGCTCTCCAGCAACACCCGGCGGGACCGGCTGCAAGCGCTCATCCAGCACATAAACTCCAAGATCGGGAATGCCGCAGCCGATTAAGCTGTTTGCCCGTAATGCTGCCATGCTTCGGTTTAATTCGATATAGCTTACATGCACAGTCGTTTCTGTAATACCATACATATTGATAAGCTGCGGTCTATGTTCAGGGTGGCGGTTATACCAATCCTCTAAACGGCTGAGTTCAAGCGCTTCTCCGCCAAAAATGACATAACGCAAACTGAACGCTTGACCGAGATCCGGCTGCTCCCGTTCCGCCTGCATGAACTGATAGAAAGCAGATGGTGTCTGATTCAGAACGGTCACACCCTCTTTTACCAGCAGGCGCAGAAACGCTTCTGGCGATCTGCTGATGTGATAAGGCACGATCACAAGACGTCCGCCATGCAGCAGAGGCCCCCACATCTCCCACACCGAAAAGTCAAACGCATAGGAATGGAACATGGTCCAGATATCGTCTGAGCTAAAATGGAACCAGTGTTCAGTCGCTGCAAATAAACGCGTTACGTTTTGGTGAGGAATCATCACACCTTTTGGAACGCCCGTTGAGCCTGATGTATAAATGACATACGCTGTATTCAAAGGAGAAAGCGGCTGAATTCTATCCGCATTGCTCGGATTCTCAGCTGGGTATGTGTTTAGTTTCTCTGCCATTTCGGGATCATTCAACACGATTCTCGGCACGTTTTCAGCTGGCGGAATGTTCTCTGCAGCTTTTGTGTTCGTCATGATAAACGCAGGTCTCGCATCTTCCAGCATAAAAGCGATGCGGTCGGCCGGATAGTCAGGATCGAGAGGCAGATAAGCCGCGCCGGCTTTCAGCACCGCTAATAGCCCGACAGCCATTTCCAATGATCGAGGCAGTGCCAAGGCCACAAATTGCTCCGGTCCGACTCCTTCACTGATCAGCATTCGGGCAAGCCGATTTGCTCTTTCATTCAGCTCTGCATAGCTCAGTGACTGATCTTCACAAACAACGGCAATGGCATCAGGACTTAAAGCAGCCTGCTTCTCAAACTGCTCCGGCAAACATGCATGCGGAATCTTTTCAGAAACACATTGCCAATCTGTCACCATGTTGCTGCGCTCCTCTGGTGCAAGGATGTCCAGATTTCCAATTCGCTGGTCAGGATCAGATTCTGCAGCCTCCAGCAGGCGCATCAGACGGTCAGCAAGAGCCTGAGCAGTTGCCTGCTTGAAAAGATCAGTGCTGTACTCGAGCAGTCCTTCCAATCCGTTTGGAGTCCCGTCAGCAAGACGATTTTCACTGATTTCCAGCGTCAAATCAAACTTGGCGGAACCGACACTGTGGATCCGCAGGCTGCTTTCCATGTCAGGAAAATTCAGTTCAGCGTCCGGTGTGTTTTGGAATGCAAACATGATTTGGAATAAAGGATGCGTCGCACGCGAACGAGCCGGATTGAGCACCTCTACGAGTCTCTCAAACGGCAGATCCTGATTTTCATAGGCTGCCAGATTCACTTCCCGCACTCTGTCAAGAAGCTCACGGAAGCTTGGGTCACCGGATGTATCGGTTCTGAGCACCAATGTATTGATAAACAGGCCCACAAGATCGCCTATCGCATCATCATTCCGCCCCGCGATCGGGCTGCCGATCGGAATATCAGTGCCCGCCCCGAGTCTTGTCAATAAAGCTGCGAGACCGGATTGCAGCACCATAAACAGGCTCACTCTATTTGCGCGAGCCAGATCCTGCAATCGCTTGTGCATCTCAGGCTCAATGCGGAAATGAATCGTATCCCCATCATGACTCGGTTCAGCCGGACGTGAATAATCGGTTGGCAGTTCAAGCTGATCAGGCAGATTCTCCAAGGTTTCTTTCCAAAAAGCAAGCTGTCCGGCAATCAAACGATTTGGATCATCCCCGCTTCCAAGCAGTTCTTGCTGCCAAAGCGCATAGTCTGCATATTGCACAGTAAGGGGCGCCCATTCGGGAGCTTTTCCGTGACAGCGAGCCGCATAAGCCGCCCCAAGGTCGCGGGTCAGCGGCGTTAAGGACCAGCCGTCCCCGACAATATGATGCACGAGGAGAAGCAGCACGTACTCGTCAGGGCCGATGACAAAAAGTTCCGCACGAAAAGCAGGTTCAGCTGCAAGATCAAAACTGTAGCGCACAGCTTCAGCAAACCGCTCAGAAAGCTCCTTCTCAGCAATTTCTGTAACATGTAAAACAGGCCTTGCTTGAACCGCGTCTAAAATATGCTGATACGATGTCCCCTGTGATTCAGGAAAAATCGTCCGAAGGCTTTCATGGCGGCAGACGAGATCATAAAGTGCCGCTTGCAGCACTCCTTGGTCAAGCTCACCCGACAGACGGACAGCAACCGGAATATTATAAGTAGGACTAGGCCCTTCAAGACAATGGAGGAACCATAGCCGGCGTTGGGCAAAAGAAAGCGGAATTCTTTCAGGCCGCTCAGCTCTCTGCAATGCAGGGCGTGTATTCTGCGCCTGATGAAGGTGGGCAGCGAGTCCGGCTACTGTCGGTTCATCGAATAGATTCGCGAGACCGAGTTCGGCTACCATTACCTCGCGAATGCGGCTCATCAAACGGGATGCAAGAAGCGAGTGACCGCCCAGCTCGAAGAAACTGTCATCGATGCCGACACGTGCCAAACCGAGAACCTCAGCAAACAAGTCACACAATATCTCTTCCTGCGGAGTCCTCGGCCCCCGACCGCTGACAGATATGCCAAAATCAGGCGCCGGCAGTGCTTTCCGATCGAGTTTGCCATTAGGTGTTAATGGCAGTTCATCCATCTCCACAAATGCTGCCGGCACCATATAATCAGGCAGACTGGCACCCACATAACGGCGAAGCTCGACAGTATCAATAGCTGAAGCAAGGACTACATACGCCACCAATCGTTTGTCTCCCGGCTGATCTTCCCGAACAATAACCGCAGCCTGTTCAATGTCCGGATGCTTAGCAAGCACGGCATCAATTTCTCCAAGTTCAATTCGGAAGCCTCGAATTTTAATTTGATGATCCGCCCGTCCGATATACTCCAAATTCCCATCAGCGCGCCAGCGAGCCTGATCTCCAGTCCGATACATCCGAGCCCCCGGTGGTCCGTATGGATCTGCAACAAAACGCTCAGCCGTTAAATCAGGGCGGCGGAAATAACCTCTAGCCAAGCCGGTTCCTGCAATATAAAGCTCTCCGACAACTCCCGGCGGCACCGGCTGCAAACCGTTATCAAGCACATATACCTGCGTATTCCAAATCGGTTTGCCAATTGGCGGAACGCCCTTCAGCCCTTCTTCCAGAAAAGCTGCTGCAGACCAAATCGTTGTTTCAGTAGGCCCATATAAATTCGTGACTGAACAATGAAGCTTTTGAAGCGCCTGCAAAAGGCCGCTCGGCAGCGCCTCGCCTCCAACTAGCACTCTGAGCCCCCGAAGTGTCTCAGGTTCATTCGTCACCAGAGCATGCCATAGTGTCGGTGTCGCCTGCATAATATTGATATCGAAATATTCAATCATTTGGGCTAATGCCTGCGGCTCACGGATCGTTTCTTTCTTTGCGATCGCGATTTGCGCCCCGCTGATAAGCGGAAGATATAACTCCAATGCCGAAATATCAAAAGCGACAGTCGTCACAGCCAACAGCCTGTCTTCTTCTCCTAGAGAAAATGCCTCCTGCATGGACAGCAGAAAATTGCTCAAGCTTTTCAGCGTAACAACAACACCCTTCGGCCTTCCTGTTGACCCTGAGGTATAGATGATATACGCAGGATGGGCAAGAGAAACCGATACATTGGGATTGTCAGGCGAATAATGTTTTACAGCCTCCTGCGTCACAGTCTGATCAAGCACAAGCTGCGGAATAGACAGGTCATCAGGCAGACGGGCTGCTATTTCCTCAGTCGTTATGATGTATGAAGGTTTCGCGTCCTCGAGCATGTAAGAAATTCGGTCGGCCGGAAACTCCGGGTCAAGCGGAAGATACGCCGCACCAGTCTTTAGTACAGCAAGCATTGAAGCCACCATCTCTGGAGAACGCGGCAGCGCCAAAGCGACAAATCGCTCCGGACCAAGCCCCTTTTCGATCAACAGATGCGCGAGGCGGTTTGCCTTTTCATTCAGCTCTTGATAGTTTACTTGAACGTCATCACATATGAGAGCGATACGTTCAGGTGTAAGGATTGCCTGCTTCTCAAACATGTCCTGAAGGCTGAACAGTTTTTCAAATTTGGCCGTCTCATTCCATTCATGAATGACTTGTTTTTTCTCCTCTGGCAATAGAAGCTCCATTTGCCCAATCAGCATATCCTCCCCGGCAGAAGCCGTTTGCAGCAGCTGTAAGATCCGCTGCTGATGTAGTTTACTATCAGACTCACTGTATACCTCAGGATTCGCATCTACATCAATCCGCAGACCGCTTCCGTCCGTTCTGTCATATACATTGATTGATAGATCATCGACAGGACCGGCTGAAAGGTTATGCGTTGTTCCTCGGGCCCCGGCAAAGTCAAGACCGTAATCAAACGGCATGAGGTTGATTTGCGGGCCAAATAATCTATGGTTTTCTCCTATCAATTTCAGATCACGCCGAAGCTCTTCATGGCGATACCTATGATGCCGCCGAATACTGCGGATTTCCTGGGAAATTTGCTGAATAAGTTCAGAAAAGCTCATTGAAGAGCTTACAGACAGCCGGAGCGGGAGAAGGTTCATCACCATAGCCGGCACATTCAATGATGCAGACCCTATCCGTCCCATCATGGGCAGACCGAGCACAACATCCCTAGAACCGGTCATCCGATGCACATAAACAGCTGACACCGCAATCACGACTTCATGCCAGCTTCCTGAGAAAAAGCGCGCCGATTCTTTCAATGCGTTCACATCAGATAGAGGCAGGTACGCCGTATGGCGAAGAAAACGGTTAGATGTTCTTGGCGCCCGATCAGCCAAACTCACAACCTCAGGTCCATCTGCAAAACGATCCAGCCAGAATTGGCGATCCTTCTCATACTGCTCTGATGCGCGATAATCTGCATCTTCCTCCAAAATGGCCTGGAGCGACCCAAAGGAACGATCTGTAGCTGATTGTCCTTTCATCAGCGCGGCATACGTATTTGCCACACGCTGGGCAATCAGGGAGAAGCCGAAGCCGTCAATCGCAATATGGTGAATGCGCTGATACCAAAAGAAACGATCAGGCCCGGCTATAAACAGAGCTTCATTGAACAAAGGATCATGTCCTAAATCGACCGGCTTTGCCAAATCTGCTTTCATCCAGTTTAATGCTGTTTTTTCCGGATCAGGTTCAGAGCTGACGTCAATGACGTGCAGCTGTACTTCTGGAGACGGGTTTACCATCTGCCAAGGCCCGTCCATATTTTCACTGAAGCGGACATGCAGCGAATCTGCTTCCTTTACCACGTGCTGCAAAGCTTCTTCAAAAAGAGCAATATTGATTGGTCCATTGATTTCTATATATTCCGCTGTATTGTAGATTGGATTGTCCGGATCTAGCTGCTGAGCAAACCATATGCCGGTTTGCGCGCCGGTCAAAGAATATTGAAGGTCTTTTGTATCAGGCATCCGTTTGTTTATCCTCCTTTTATAAATAATCCGCGTTTGGCAGGACTTGCAGGCTGCGGGTTGTGAGCAGTTTCTGCCATTCTTCGATCGTCGGGCGTTCAGCCAGTTCCACGAATGTCACCTCGGCTCCTTCACGGCGCCATTGTTCTACTAATGTCATGATCCTTACCGAATCAAGCCCCCGGTCGAGCAAATCCTCTTGATCTGTAATATCTTCAGGTGTTTCTTGAAGAAGCTCAGCAATTTGTTTACGGATCTTCTCGCATGTAAACACTGCTTTACCAGTCTTCACTGACGTTTTCTGAACAGGTGCAGGCGCATTCTTCAGCTGATCGAGAAGACTGTCAGTCATCACGGTAAACGCGCAGCGCCCAGCCGCATAATCCAGTGCCATTTGATGTTTTTCTAATGAAAAATCAGAAACTGCATCTCCCACAAAAAAGGCTTCGATATCCTCCATAAATGCTTCACATGCTGTAACGAGACAGCCAATATGGGCGTAAATCCCGGAAATGATCAGCTGATCGCGCCCCTCTTTGCGCATAATCTCAAGCAAATTCGTTCTCTTAAATGCGCTGTATCTCCATTTTGTCAGCACGAGATCATCATCTTCCGGTGCCAGTTCGGTTATAATTTTCTCCTCATAAGGGCCGCTGTTTAATCCCGGACCCCAAAAGTCTGTCAGTAACGCTCGGTCTTCCGGATTTTGACTTCCCGGTTGCGCAGTATAGACGACGGGTATCCCAAGCTTGGTACATTGATCCTTCAGCTTCCGTATATTCGCTGAAAGCTCTGTGACCGGAGACGCTCCCGCTGTAAAGGCATCTACAAAATAGTTTTGCATATCGTGGATTAACAGGACTGCCCGATTTGGATCAGGCACCCATGACACTTTGTTTTGCGGCATATCAGACGCTGTGGGCATTTGATACGGCTGAATGGCAGGTATAGCCATTTGAACACTCCCTCTCAATCATTGTTTGTTTTATTTTTTTGATCCTGCAAGAAGCTTCTCGGCAATGGCTTCTCGAAGCGCTTTTTTGCTGACTTTTCCTACCCCTGTCTGCGGAAAGGACTTAACAAACTCAATGCGATCGGGGATCTTGTATGCCGCCAGTCCGCGCTCTCTCAAAAACGCTTTGAGCGCTGCGGCTTTCGGGGCTTCATCCCGGGGAATAATGAACACACAAGATCTTTCGCCAAGAAATGGGTCAGGCATGGAGACCATTGCCGCATCATGGACTTCCGGATGCGCCAGCAGATGATTTTCTACCTCTTCAGCCGCCACTTTTTCTCCCCCGCGGTTAATTTGGTCCTTCGCCCTGCCTTCAACGACAATATAGCCGTCTGATGTCAGCCTGACGATATCACCTGTGCGGTAAAAACCGTCCTCAGTAAATGAAGCAGCATTATGCTCTTCTGCTTTATAGTAACCCCGAATCGTGTACGGCCCCCGTGTCAGCAGATGCCCTGTTTCACCAGGTTTTACATCACGATCCTGGTCATCCCAAACACGTACTTCATCATATGGGGACATCGGTTTTCCTTGGGTGTTGACAATCACCTCCTCAGGGTCATCCAGCCTTGTATAATTGACGAGACCCTCTGCCATTCCGAACACTTGCTGCAGCGTGCAGCCGAAAACAGCTTTTACCTTGCGCGCAGCTTCAGCACTGAATTTGGCGCCTCCGACCTGCAGCACTTGAAGACTGGAAAGGTCGTCATCGCGTGAGGATGCCGCATCCATCCATACCATTGCAAGGGGCGGAACAAGAGCGGTAATCGTGACTTGTTCCCGTTCAATCAAAGGAAATGCGTCATCAGGACTTGGAGAAGGAGATAATACCACTCTTCCTCCGGCGTATAACACGCCGAGAATCCCGGGAGAGCTCAACGGGTAATTGTGCGCCATCGGCAATGCTGCCAAGTACACCGTTCTGTGATCGAGCCAGCAAACTTCTGCACTCCGCCGCAAACTGTATATGTAGTCATCGTGAGTCCGCGGGATCAGTTTTGATAAACCGGTGCTTCCTCCAGAAAGCTGAAGGAACGCCACATCCGAAGAGTTGACTTCAGGCAGTTTTACAGGTTCCGTATGCAAATCCTCCAGCCGCAAAAATTCCTCTGCCTCACCTGCGACAATGACGTGCTTCAAAGTCGGCAGTTTGCTTTGCACCTGTCTGGCAAGTGAACGGTAGTCAAAACCGGAATAAGAGTCGGGAATAATATAAGCAGCCGCTTCAGCAAACTCGCAAAAATATGTAATTTCACTGCTTCGATGAGAAGGCAGTGCGAAGACCGGGAGCGCCCCCAGACGGAAAAGCGCGAAAATGACTTCAAAAAACTCTGCGATATTCGGCAGCTGCACCACGACACGATCCATCTGTTTGATGCCGAGTTTCTGAAATCCGGCAGCCAGACGATCAGCTCTTGTGTCCAGCTCTTGATAGCTCCAATGGGTGTTTCCGCATGTAATAGCGATGCGATCGCCATGTTTGACAGCCCGGTCCCTTAACAAATCTCCAAACGTCTCGCCGGCCCAGCAGCCGTTCTTCCGATATGTCTCAGCTACCTCATCAGGCCAAGGCGTAAATCCATTCAGCATGTTGTATCCCTCCAGGAATTCATTCTGATCATATGTGACTCACGCCCATTGCCCGCAGCATTGTCCGAAACTTCGCGGATGTCTCCTGAAGCTCGCCCTCGGGTTTTGATCCGGCAACTACACCAGCTCCTGCATACAGGCGGAGTGAACGTTCTTCTGCCTCTGCGCAACGGATCGTCACGACCCATTCTCCGTCACCCGCATCGTCACACCAGCCGACCATACCGGTAAAAAAACCGCGGTCAAACGGTTCAATACTGAGAATTGCTTCTCTGGCAAGGTCAGTCGGTGTTCCGCAGACGGCCGGCGTCGGGTGGAGCGCCGCTGCTAACTCCAGTGAGGTTACAGATGGATCAGAAAGCTCTCCCTTAATCACGCTGGACAGATGCCACATCGTCTCCGTCTTGATCAGCGAAGGCTTTTCCGGAACATCCAGCGTCCGGCAAAAAGGCCTAAGCGCTGCCGAAACTGCGTCAGCTACAACTGCGTGTTCGTGGAGATCCTTTGCGGAAGTAAGCAATTCATCAGCCCGGCGCTGGTCTTCACAAGGATCGGCACTGCGGGGCCTTGAGCCGGCTAATGGATTAGAAACGACCTGGGTTCCCATTCTTGAAATGAGAAGCTCCGGGCTTGCACCGAGCAATGTTCGGCGGGATGTCGTTTCCGCTTCGCTAGACGACACGTCCGCGGCAAACGTGTAGCCATATGTGTTATGCTGCGCCAGATGGCGAAGCAGTTCATCCGTCTGAATCGGTTCAGACGAAGTCAAATGCAGCGATCTGGACAGGACGATCTTGCTGAGAGTCCCATCGGCAATGCGTGCCAGTCCTTGTTCGACACCACTTTTATATCCCTCTGGTGCAGGAACAGGTTGTATGTGGTATGTATGCTCAGGCTGCTGTTCCTTCTCCGCATGATCAAATTGAAGCGGTCCTGACCAGTGCACTTCTTCAGGAACAACGAGCCGAGCTGCTTTTACTTGATCAAAAGGAACGGCTCCAACAACAAGCGGACGGCTTTGCCCTGATTGCTTTGCTTGATTCAGCGTCTCTGCAATACGGCCAGAAAGGGTTTCTATTTGGTTTTGTCCGTATGCTTCCGTTACGATTTCACATATGCCTTTCGCTAACAGTACACGATGAGGAGAAGCTAAGAAAAAAGCCCCCGGCTGATACTTATGAAGCAAATGCTCCGCTTTTGTTTGTGATGTAACGTTTTGTTCCAACATCTTATAACCTCCCTTAAAATGAGTTACACGCCTAAGGTCGCGCCGCCATCTACGCATAAATTATGCATCGTAATATGTCCTGCTTGGCCTGAAACCAAAAAGAGCACGGCATTCGCAATATCCGAAGGCTGAGCCAGTTTTTTGAGCGGGATCCCTGTTTTAAATGTCTCAAGTGAACCTTTTATGACTTGCTCCGCTCCGTTTTCATCGGCCCATAATGACCACTGCATATCTGTTTCTGTTGATCCGGGTGACACAATATTGCAGCGAATATGATATTCTGCCAGCTCAAGGCCAAGGCATTTCGTAAACATCACTGCCGCAGCCTTTGAAGAGGCATATGCCGCCATAGATGTCCTTGGCACACCGGCAGCATTCGATCCGACCGTTACAATCGAACCCGATCTCCGGTCCATCATATATTTGCTGACTGAACGCGAGGCGTTAAATACACCAGTCGAATTCACTGAGAACGTGGCCTCCCATTCCTCATCGCTGAGTGAATGGATCAGTCCAGGGCGAAGAACACCCGCTGCATTCACCAAAATATCGATCGGCCCCATTTCACGTTCGATACGCGCCGTGATCTCGTCAATCGCCGCGCTGTCTCTCACATCTGCCGGAAAAGCTTCCGCATGGAAGCCTTCCGCTTTGAGGCTGCTCACAACCTTTTCCAGCTTTTCAGGATGATAATCAACTGCCGCAATGTGCGCGCCTTGATCGGCAAGCTTCCGCGCAACAGATTCACCTATCCCTTGGGCAGCCCCTGTTATAAAAGCAATTTTGCCCTTTATCCCCATTGCATTCATGTCATCAATTCCTTTCTTCGCTACAGATGCCGTACTGACACCCAGCGAAAAAGACTGCTGCGCCTTGAAAAGAATAACGCAATTAATTGATAATGATTATCATTATCAATTATAAAAATAATCATATCCAAATGTCATGTGACAGTCAAATATAATTTCAGTGACAAATATATTATTTTTAGAAGCAAGGCTGAGAATGTCTCAGCCCATTGACATATGCGGTCCGTCAGGGTGAAGCGCAAAACGCAGCCCCCGGCTGACCAAAACAGGAAGAACCGAAATATGTCCTTCTCCTGAAAACTCACAAAATTCTGCTCGTAAGCCTTGTTCAGATAAAACGGCCAGCCGCTCGTGAAGCTCCCTCGCATTATCGTTCATCCGGCTTTTATGGTGCTGCTCCAATTCTCCTGCCGCAATCAGGAGATTGATAGGCTGATTGTTTTTCTTGAAGCGGGAGGCGAAATGGTCCGCTTTCTCGAGAATAAACGGTTTATTCCAATGAATGGACGGACTTCCCGCGATATAGGTTTGAAACGCATCCGGCTTTGTTAACAGCACCTGCAGCACGAACAGCCCGCCAAGTGAGTGCCCAAAAATCGTTTGTCTCTTTCTGTCAATCTGGTAATCTCGTTCTATCTGCGGTTTTAGATCCTCCTCAATAAATCTAAAAAAGCTCTCTGCTCCGCCATGTTCCGGCCAATCTTTTCCGTCGGGCCTTTTCGGCAGCTTCGATTGAGCTGTCGGCATTGTAAAATCTCGGTGACGCGCTGAGGAGAACGGTTCTGCTGTCTCATAGCCAATGCCGACAATCACAGCAGGGATCACCCCAGTTTTTTCAGGACGGCGCCCCTGTATTCGTACGGCCTCCGCCATCGTTCCGAAGACAGAATTGGCATCCAGCAGATAAATAACCGGATAACCAGCGGGCGGCGGCGGCGTACTCGGTTTCGAGATAAAAATGTGATAGGCACGGTTTTCATTTCGCGAAGACATCATACGCACTTCCGTACCAGGAATGGTAAATGCGTTTTGTATCCCGCCTTTCGCCCCTGTTTTCTCATTCATGCAGTACGACATTCCTCTCCTAAAACTAAATCAAAATATATGATAATGATTTTCAATATCAACTAGACAACTCAAATAATAGGTTTTCTTCCAGAGAAAGTCAACTTTTTCCTAAATAAAAAAGGCACCTTCACCAAATAAGGTACCTGAAGACTATCAATATGGAAAAAGAAACCTACAAAAGACGCAGTGATCCCGCTCAAAACAGAACCTTAATCCCATGTAAACCTTTGATTTTGCCAAGGATCGCCTCTCATGTGATACCCGTTCTGCTCCCAAAAACCCGGGTGATTCTCTTTCGTAAATTGGATGCCGCGCAGCCACTTGGCGCTTTTCCAAAAATATAGATGCGGAAACACGCCCCGTAGCGGAAAGCCGTGTTCAGGCGTTAAAGGGACGCCATTATGCGCATAAGCCAAAAGTGAAGTTTCAGCCAAAAAATCTTCAAGCGGCAGATTGGTCGTCCAGCCCTCTTCCGCATGTAAAATGACGTAGCCCGCTTCTTCTTTGACACCCGCTTTTTCCGCTAGATCACGAGCCCGCACCCCTTGCCACACATTATCAAGCCTTGACCAGCCAGTAACGCAATGGATGTCATTTTTCGATTCGCACTGAGGAAAGGCTTTGACATCTTCAAAGCTTAGCAGCATCGGATGGTCAACCAATCCGTATACTTGAAGGTTCCATTTTGCCATATCCTCATAATACGGTACATTTCCCGTATGAAGCACAGGAAATGAGGTTGTGACGTTTTGGTTCGGCGGGACTCTCCCAGATTGATCGGATTGTTTTGTTTTTCCGAAATACATACAGAACCCTCCTTTTTGTTAACCTGATTTCAATTCGTGTTGACAATATTCCCGTTCTTTATTACTCTATGAGTGTGTATGTAAACCTAAGGGGGAACAACAATGAAACAACAGAAACTTCGTGCGGGAGATATGGCGTTGATCGGCATGTTCGCCGCACTTATGGCTGTCGGCGCCAACATTACATCAGTGGCACCCTTTTTGCAAGTAGCCGGCATTCCGCTGTCGATGCAGCCGTTTTTCTGTCTCTTGGCAGCCATGCTTCTCGGCAGCAAACGAGCAGGTATTGCCATGATTGTATATGCACTTGTCGGATTGGCCGGAGCACCTGTGTTTGCCCAATTTTCAGCGGGCTTCGCACCGTTTGCGGGAAAAAGCGGCGGGTTTATTATCTCATACATCCCTGCAGCATTTGCAGCTGGATGGTTCTTAGAACGCAAAATTCAGCCGAGTAAAATCCGATTTCTGATTGCTTCTCTTATTGGAACAGCTATCATGTATATCATCGGGACTACCTATATGTATCTTGCACTGAAGCTGTGGATTCATACGCCAGTGAGCTACGGCACAGTGTGGGGCTTTATGACTTGGTTTATAGTAAAAGACACAGCGATGGCTGTGATACTGGCGTTTATCGCACCTGTGGTCTACCGCTCTATTCAAAAAGCAACCGGCTTTAACAGAAATCGCATATCGTCCACGTAAAAACCGTTCTATTGGACGGTTTTTTTATCATAGCGAGAAAAGGCTCCCCAGTAAAGGGGAGCCTTTTTCCTATAAAACAAGCGCCGCAATCCAGCCAAAGATGATTAGCGGGATATTATAAAATAAAAATGTCGGCACACAAGTATCCCAAATGTGGTGATGCTGGCCGTCCGCGCTTAAACCTGAAGTCGGTCCAAGTGTGCTGTCGCTGGCAGGTGAACCGGCATCGCCAAGCGCAGCAGCCGCTCCGATAATCGCAACCGTTGCCATCGGGCTGAATCCGAGCTGCATGCAAAGAGGCACAAAGATCGTTGTGATAACTGGAATCGTCGCAAAAGAAGATCCGATTCCCATCGTAATGAACAAACCGACAATCAGCATCAGCAATGCGCCCACTAACTGGCTGTGCCCCATAATGCCAGCTGCTGTTTTAACCAGTGACTCGACATCTCCGGTTTTCGTCAACACATTTGAAAACCCGGCTGCAACGAGCATAACAAAACCGATAAAGGCCATTAAAACCATTCCGTCTGTAATCAGTGAGTCCGCTTCATCACGCTTCATCACACCGCTGACAAACAGGATAATCAGACCTGCCAGCGCTCCCATAATCATCCCTTCTACTCCCAAAGTCTGAGATAAGTAGAGCTGGACGCCGAGTGACACTGCGATGGCAAGCACCGCGATCGCCAGGCTTTTTTTCGTATATGGAGAAGCGGCCGCACCAGATATTTCTTTTGTTTCGTATGTCTTCGGTTTACGAAATACGATAATTGATAAAATCAGACCTACAACCATACCCGCAACCGGAATCATTAAGGCATAAGGAATATCACCGAGAGATACGTTTAATCCGGCATCCGCCATATTGTCCTTTAGCATCCCCTGGAAGATTTGGCCGAAACCAACCGGCACTAAAATATAAGGTGCCGTTAAACCGAATGTAATCACACACGCGATCAGACGGCGGTCCATTTCAAGTTCATTAAAGATTTTCAAAAGCGGCGGAATCAGCACCGGGATAAATGCGATGTGAACCGGAACCACGTTTTGCGAAAAACAAGATATGATTAAAATAATAAACACGATCAGCACTTTGGACAGTGCTTTTTTGCGGGTGTCTTCTTTATTTCCGATTAATTTAACAGAGGCTTCCACCATTGCGTCCGGAAGGCCCGTTTTCGTTAAAGCCGCAGCAAACGCGCCAAGCATGGCGTAGCTGACAGCAACGGTGGCATTTCCGCCGAGCCCGTCCGTAAAAGCTCTAACCGTTTCTCCAAGCCCGAGTCCGCCTGTTAACCCGCCGGCCAGCGCCCCTATGATTAATGCGATAACGATATTGACACGCAGCAGGCTTAAAACAAGCATAAGCAGCACTGCGATGACGACTGCATTCATGATAACCCTCCAAAGAATCCTTTAGTTTGCTAATGTAGTAGATAAATAAAGTACGAACGTATCGTATCATAATCAATGTACTTTAGTCAACTAAAGATTTTAGAAGAAAAAATCCCCGCTGCATTCCGCAGCAGGGATTTACCATTATTCGCTTTTATCTTCTTCCAATGTAAATCGTTCCGCAAGTGTTGCAAGTGTTCTGGCCATTACGCCGGTAGCCCCTGACGGCCCGAAGCAGGTTGCTTTATTGGAGGTAGCTGTGCCCGCAATATCAAGATGAACCCAAGGCGTTGTTTCAGCAAATTCACCAAGAAACGTTCCTGCCATAATCGCATGTCCTTCACGTCCCGGCGAATTGTTGAGATCCGCCATTTGGCTGCTTTTCACTCGCTTTTTATCCTTCTCTGTTATCGGCAGCTGCCAGATCGCCTCACCGCACTCTTGTGCCGCATCAGCTACCTGCTGATAAAAGCTTTGATCATTTGTCATAGCGCCAGTCGTTTCAGTTCCTAATGCCACAACGACGCCGCCGGTAAGCGTAGCCACATCAACAAGAACTGACGCGCCATGCTGTTTTGCGTATGTAATGCCATCTGCTAGCACAAGCCTTCCTTCAGCATCCGTATTGAGGATTTCAATTGTTTTTCCGCTTAATGATACGATGACGTCATCAGGCTTCATCGCCCCGCCGGAGATCATATTATCGGTTGACGGAATAACAGCCAGGACGTTTTGCTCGGGACGAAGCTCTCCGATGGTTTCCATAGCACCGAGAACCGCAGCTGCTCCTCCCATATCAGATTTCATGCCAACAATTGCAGATTTCGTTTTAATGGAATAGCCGCCTGTGTCAAAGGTAATTCCTTTTCCGACAAGTCCGAGGACGTCTTCCCAATCCTTTTTGCCCTGGTACTTCAAAACAATCATTTTTGGGGGTTCAGTCGAGCCTTGGTTTACCGCAAGTATTCCGCCCATACCGAGCTCTTCCATCTCTGCTTTCTCCAAAATCTCACACTCAAAATCATATTTCGCCGCAAGCTCTTCTGCATAAGAAGCAAGGTCAGTTGCTGTCAGCATGTTTCCGGGCATATTTACAAGCGTTCTAGCCGAATTTGCCCCTTGCCCGTATGCCTGGCCGACACGAAGACCCGCCTGCACTTCTTGTGTATCTTCATCTGTGACGGCGTACACAGCTTCAATTTGTTTGTCAGGCTCATTAGATTTGTGCTTATAATCCTGCACCTCATAGGACGAAAGCATGCAGCTCTCAGCTAGAGCATGAGCGGCATCGGCTGGAGGTACGTCTTCCGACAAAAACGTGTCAAGCAGGACTGCTGCTTCTTGTTTTCGGTCTTTGTGAATGGCTTGAAAAACATGGGCAAAACGTTCTTTCGCCTGTTCAAACGAATAATTTGCTTCTCTCCCCAGACCAACAAAATAAATCCGTTTCATACCCGCAGAAGATGGAGGGAATACTTTTGATACTTGATTCGGTTTCGAAGAGACATCACCATCTTTTAAAAGCTGTGTCAGTTGGCCTTCCAGCATTTCATCAATTTCCAATGCTTTGCCTGTCAACTGGCTTTTTTGAAAAAGCCCGACTATAAGGGTTTCTGTATGCTCTAATTGCTGAACCGCATAAAACATAAGGCTTACACTCCTAACGTAATGGGTATTTGTAATGAATAATGGTATAATAGGAAAAACATTCTTTCCTATACACTTATTTTATCAAACAACAGTCTAAGACTTGCTTTTTTCTTTGGAAACACGAAGGATTTTTTTAAATAGAAAGGATGTCGCCGATGGAACTTTTAACGAATTTCCCTTTATTATCAAGCCTGGCCGCAATTATTTTTGCTCAGGTCATCAAAGTGCCCATACAGTTTATCGTGTCCAGAAAACTGGACTGGTCGCTGGTCACAAGCACAGGCGGCATGCCAAGCTCACACTCCGCGGCGGTCACCGCACTTTCTACAGCCGTAGCGTTGGATCATGGATTAGGCTCCTCTCTCTTTGCGGTTTCCGCCATTTTCGCCGTTATTACCATGTTTGACGCTACTGGTGTCAGACGCCATGCCGGTGAGCAGGCGACAGTCCTCAATAAGCTTGTCATTGATTTTAACCGCCTCGTAAATGAAGCAAAGGACTTCCCAAAAGCCGAAAATAAAGAAAAGCAAAAAAAGCTGAAGGAGCTTCTCGGCCATCAGCCAATCGAGGTTTTTTTCGGAGGCTTAACAGGTATCTTACTGACATTGATACTCGCTTACTTTTTCATGTAAAAAACGCTCCAGCAATGGCTGGAGCGTTTTATTCTTTCACAGTTTTATATTGATTTCTGAACACCTGCAAAGCTTTTGTTTCATTGAGCTTCTCAAGCTCATCCTCGGTCACCTTTCCTGTTCCCTTTTTAATCACATATACATCAAGGGTTTTTTTGCCCCATTCATTGTACACATCTTTGACGGTTTCAAAGTACAGATCAAGGCGGTTTCCCTTAATGGCTGATCCTGTATCGGCCACAACTCCGAGACCGTAGTTCGGAATAAATAAAATTGTTCCGATCGGGAAAACGGATGGATCAGCAGCAACCGTGGAATATAAATCCCGTTTCACTTTCACACCTGAATATGTAAGCCCGTATAATGGATCACCGGGATTTTTGCCCGTCGACTCAGCTCCTGCTGTATAGCCTGTTGCTGTTACTCTTTGGACCGGATACTCATCCCAGTCAAATGCTTCTTCTAACGGTTTTGTTATCTCCTTGTCCGCTGACATGGTTTGTGTTTTTTTCTGCTGCAATGCTTTTAATGTCAGTCCTGCATGCTTCAAGTGCTTTTCTTGATGCTCCTGCACCCATTTTGACAAGTCCTTCGCTTCGATTCCTGACACTGATAAAAATGTCGTGCCAAATGCAAGCAGAAATAAACAGGTCATCAGCAAACGTCTGATCATATTCAACATCATTCACCTCTCCTCCGAATCATTGTTCCCAATTGGAGTGAGCAATATTCAAAATGGCGAATGAGAAGAAAGCGGCATTTAAAACATTTGATATCCTCTTTTTCTGAGCATGTTGATCGCTATACCGGACACGATGGCGCCAGCCAAACCACTGGCTAAAATCAGCACATCGGCAGCCGCTAATGATACGACACGATGAAACAGGCCGGCAAAGGATTCTCCCGGCGCCTGAATATAGCTGATCAGCTTTTCCTTGCTAATAATGAAAAGGCATACAATCGGGTAAATCACAGCCATAATCCAAGACATTCTCAGCAGCATGTTTAATAAGAAACCGATTCCAAAAAACAAGACAAAAAACAAAACAATTGAGATGATTACGACTGGCAGACTAATCAACCTATCCCACCCCCTGCGATGTTTTTAGTGTAACGCGGGGGCTGAAATAAAGTCAACGGCTGGAAAAAGAATGATTGTCTTTTCCTGTCCCCTGGCAAGACGGACAAGTTTCTGAACCACCGAGGATCAATTGAAAGTACCCTTTCCCTGAGCAAAATGGGCATGCACGTGAAGCAGTTGTCGTTGCAGTTTTCATCAGATCATCATCCCTTTTTCTTAATTTTCTGATAATATATCATATCAAGCTGTCAACAATAAAGTCAGATCATGTGACAAATCTTTTGATGTAAGCGGAAACATAATCATTTTCCTCGCGTTATCTTTTTATTTTAGCGTTTTTTAATAAAGAAAACCCGCTTTCGCGGGTTTTTAGAAAAACTTGAACTTGCCTTTCTTCAGCGTCAGTCCGAGTCCGCCGATCAAAAACAGCGAACGGTTATCGATGACTTTTTTCATAAACGAAGCCGGTGTACCTTTCAACTTCCTGCCATAAACGACCCCTACCGCATTATGCTCGCCAAGAGAAGCCACCGTTCCTTTAATGTCCGGCTTGAATTGCTCAAGCTCTCCGCCTTTAATGAGCCTGCCAAGGTTCTTGGCAACCGTTATTCCCTGCTGCATTGCAATTTGCGCAGTCGGCGGATACGGGCGCTCTGTATCTTCATTCATAAATAGCGAGCTGTCACCGAGAATGAAGACGTTGTCATGTCCGGGTGCGCGAAGGTCAGGATTGACTTTGACCCGGCCGCGCATATTTTCAAAACCGGCTTCCTCCACAATCGGATGGCCTCGGACACCAGCCGCCCATACTACGGTTTGCGATTTGATTTGCTCTGGTTCTTCATCTTTTTTCCCGACTCTGACTCCTTCCGGTGTACATTCTTGTACAGCCGTACCGATCTTAAACTCAACTCCATTTTCCTCCAGATAATGAACGGCGTAATCAACAAGCTCAGGGTCAAAGCCAGGCAAAACGGTCGGCGCTGCTTCTACACAAATAATGCGGACGAGACTCCTATCAACGTCATACTCCTTGCAGAGCTCAGGCACGCGCGCTGCCAGCTCGCCGAGAAATTCAATTCCCGTAAATCCGGCTCCGCCTACAACGATCGTTAACCTGTCCGGCCGTTTTTCCGCTTCCGTATGATAAGTCGCAAACTGCAGCTCAATATGTTCCCGCAGCAGACGCGACGTGTTGATGTTGGCGATAGGAAACGCATATTCTTTCAAACCTTTAATACCGAACGTTTCGGGCACCGCGCCGAGTCCGATGACTAAATAATCGTACTGCAGCTCACCATTCGCAAGCACAACTTTTTTCTCATCAATTTTGATTGCCTTTACGGTATCCTGTACAAAATTGACCCGCGACTGGTTGATTACATCTTTTATCTGATAACGGCAGCGGTCATGATGGAGCGTACCCGCGCTCGCTTCATGCATCCATGTCGTTTCATAATGATAATTGTGTTTATTCACAAGCGTAATATCAGCATCATTCGGTCCGACAAACTTTGTCAGCCTAGTTACCGTCATCAATCCGCCATATCCAGCACCTAAAATCACGATATTGGGCTTATTCAATGCCATCACATCCACCTTCTCTTTTTTTTGCTTTTGTTAGACGCATAATAAAATCATCATTTGTGTTAGCTTCAGCTTATTGGCGGGATTTTATGAAATATATTGAAAAGTTTTTTGTGAAGTCCTCACGCATAGCACTACTATTATATTTATCCGGCTGGCCCAAGAAACATTCAGAAAAAGATCAAATCATTTGGTTATCATCGTATCGGCTTGCGGAAATATTTTCAAGAATGGGTGCGCACGCGATACACTTACATTTTTTCTGCTGACTCGTCAATTTGAACGGCAATATGGTATAATTAATAACAATTTTCATTTAGGAGGCAATTTTCGTATGCGAGAGGATACAAAGGTTTATGATATTACAATTATAGGCGGGGGACCGGTCGGCTTATTCACCGCTTTTTACGGAGGCATGAGACAGGCAAGCGTCAAAATTATCGAAAGCCTGCCTCAGCTCGGCGGACAACTTAGCGCCCTATACCCTGAAAAATATATATACGATGTAGCGGGCTTCCCAAAAATCCGCGCACAAGAGCTAATCAATAACCTAAAAGAGCAAATGGCGAAATTCGACCAAACCATTTGCCTGGAGCAAGCGGTTGAATCTGTTGAAAAACAAGCGGACGGCGTGTTTAAGCTTGTGACAAATGAAGAAATCCACTACTCCAAAACAGTGATCATCACTGCAGGAAACGGCGCTTTCAAACCGAGAAAGCTGGAACTTGAAAATGCCGAGCAGTATGAAGGCAAAAACCTTCACTACTTCGTTGACGATTTGCAAAAATTCGCCGGCAGACGCGTTGCGATTCTTGGTGGCGGAGATTCAGCGGTTGACTGGGCGCTTATGCTTGAGCCGATCGCAAAAGAAGTATCCATCATTCACCGCCGCGATAAGTTCCGCGCGCACGAGCACAGTGTGGAAAACCTTCATGCGTCGAAGGTTAATGTCCTAACACCATTCGTTCCTGCGGAGCTGATCGGAGAAGACAAAATTGAACAGCTTGTGCTTGAAGAAGTCAAAGGCGACCGCAAAGAGATTTTAGAAATCGATGACTTAATCGTAAACTACGGTTTCGTTTCATCTCTTGGACCGATCAAAAACTGGGGTCTGGACATCGAGAAAAATTCTATTGTCGTCAAATCAACAATGGAAACAAATATCGAAGGCTTCTTTGCAGCAGGTGACATTTGCACATACGAAGGAAAAGTCAACCTGATCGCAAGCGGCTTCGGCGAGGCTCCGACAGCAGTGAACAACGCCAAGGCTTACATGGATCCGAAAGCCCGCGTACAGCCTCTTCACTCAACAAGTCTTTTTGAAAATAAGTAATAAAAAAGGAGTTTGTGTCAGCGACACAGCTCCTTTTTTATTTGAAGATATTTAGATAGTTCATCACAGTTCCAATTACCAGCGCAATCACAAGGGCTGCGACGATCCAGATCATTGTCATGATAATGCGGTCTTGGATCTTTTGGGACTTCGGTGTTTTTCCTTCGTTTTGTGTCATCTCATTCGCTCCTTTCACATGTCCATCTCATAAAGAAAGCCTGGTGCTAAACGACCAAGCTTTGCTGAATGTATATCATTCGCGTTTTCATCCGCTCTCTAAGACCTTTCGTTAAGACTATGATACCCAAACTCACCGAGCATGACAAGCTTCGGCACTTGCACATACCTGTAAGAAAATAAAAACGTTTGACATCCTAAATAAAACAGAGTACATTATAGAAGGCGAACGTTTCACATAGTATTCTTTTAAATATTCGTTTTTTAGGAGTGAAAATGATGGAAAATGTATTTGATTACGAAGATATTCAGCTAATTCCTGCAAAATGCATTGTAAATAGCCGTTCAGAATGTGATACATCCGTACGTTTAGGCGGACGTACATTTAAATTGCCCGTCGTTCCTGCCAATATGCAGACGATTATAGATGAAAAGCTAGCCATTCAATTAGCGGAAAATGGTTACTTTTATGTCATGCATCGATTTGAACCTGAAACACGAATTGATTTTATTAAAGACATGAACGCACGCGGATTACTCTCTTCTATCAGCGTGGGCGTCAAAGATGAGGAGTACGAATTTGTCCGCCGGCTGGCAGAAGAAAACCTGACTCCTGAATACGTGACAATTGACATTGCTCACGGGCACTCAAATGCTGTCATTGAAATGATCCAGCACCTCAAAAAACATTTGCCGGACAGCTTTGTCATTGCCGGCAATGTCGGAACGCCGGAAGCGGTCAGAGAACTTGAAAATGCGGGAGCGGATGCCACTAAGGTCGGCATTGGGCCCGGAAAAGTATGCATTACGAAAATCAAAACCGGCTTCGGCACAGGGGGCTGGCAATTAGCGGCGCTGCGCTGGTGTGCCAAAGCAGCGAGCAAACCGATTATTGCGGATGGCGGCATCCGTACACATGGTGACATCGCAAAATCAATCAGATTCGGCGCAACGATGGTCATGATTGGTTCATTATTTGCCGGGCACGAAGAATCACCAGGCCAAACGATCGAAAAAGACGGAAAGCTCTACAAAGAGTACTTCGGCTCAGCCTCTGAATTCCAAAAAGGCGAAAAGAAAAATGTAGAAGGCAAGAAAATGCACGTGGCACATAAAGGCTCAATCAAGGATACGCTGATTGAAATGGAACAGGATCTCCAATCTTCTATTTCTTATGCAGGCGGAACAAAACTTGACGCGATCCGGAATGTGGATTATGTGATTGTGAAGAATTCGATTTTTAATGGGGATAAGCATTAAAAATAAAAAACGCCAAGTCAGCGGTTCGCCGCTTGATTTGGCGTTTTCTGCTACTTATTCAGGCGTACCAGCATAAGGAGGAATCCTTTAAAGTATTCTCTATATTTCCTTTTTGAATTTATTTCCCATCAAGTCTGCCATATGTTTTGTATTTACATTTTCTTCATTTTGCAACTGATCAATGATGTTCATATAATCCGTTTCATTTCGGTTTTGGCTTCATTTATATGCCGCTTGAATGTCTTCCACCTTAATCTTAAATCCAACGATACCTTTCAAATCACTTTCTAAGAGTTTTGGAGACAGTTTGTCCCATAAAACTGGATTTTCGCGATGTTTTTCGTATTTCTCCAGCATGATTGTTAATTCTTGTACTAATTCATCTTTCTCTAGAATACTTGCTTTTCCATACATGTGGACAGCTTGGTAATTCCACGTCGGAACATTTTCGCGCGAATACCAGGAAGAAGAAATATAAGCATGCGGCCCCTGAAACATGACAAGCACATCTTCACAGGCTTCAAACGTTCGCCACTGAGAATTTCCATAAGCAAAATGTCCAGTAATATAATAATGTTCGCCTTTTTTAATGAATCCTAGCGGCAAATGAGTGGCAATTGGTTTTCCTTGTTCTGTTGTGACAACCGTACCAAAGGGTTTTCCTGTACAAAATTCCAAATGTCTTCAGTATTATTGACCTTAAAAATATTTTGGAATATCATCATCCACCCTTCGAAAAAAGTTATATGAGTGTTTTGGCCATGATAAAGTCCGTTTGTTCTTCATCACCCATATAAAAAGAGTGGGCGCCGGTCTGAACAAACCCCCATTTTCTTATAAAACGCAATAGCCTTTTCATTTTTTTCCATATGCCTAGCCGAATTTTCTTCTTATTACATTCAAGCGCAATTTCTATAGCTTTACACAGCAGTTGTTTGCCAAGCCCATGTCATTGAAAATTGCTCTTTATATAAATCCTCTCGATTTCAAGTGAGTCATCACCCATTTCTTCAGACTGAGCATCATCGATGTTGACCTTTAAATATCCAGCGACTTCATGATGAAAATAAACAAAAAAGAACTGTGAAGACGTATTGGATAATTCCTGTTCCAACTGTTTAGCGTTAAATGCACTTTCCAGATAGGCTTTCATATTTTCAGGTGAATTCTGATCTTTAAATGTATCGTTGAATGTTACAATACTAAGCTCTTGGAGTATTTTTAAATCTTCACGGCTGCACTTTCTTATATTTATCGTCATTTAAAAATGTCGCTCCTTTATATCCTCAATAATTTTTTCGTGTTTTTCTACATTTCCAGTCCTTTTCTAAACTCTTACTATTTATAAATAGAAATACGTTTTTCCTTTCTCTGTTGGAAAAGTATTTTGTTCGATCTACTAATACATTTTGGCTAAATTTTCTTGATAATTCCCTTTGCTACAGTCTCCCTCCCTTCAACTCCTCAAACACGCATTTTATTGTAAATGCAATAATAGTTCCACGTTAAATTTAGCGCAATTATGTTGCAATTACAACATAATTAAAGGTGCAGGAGGTGTCGAATAAAATGATTTTGTCTTCTCATTTTTCGTAGATTCTGATATTACGTCATAATAAAAACGCCTCCCTTAACGATGGTTTATCGCTAAGAAAAGCGTCATGAACAATCTTACGGTTACTCATGGAATGCCATCACGCAATCGTCCGACAGGTGAGATGATGAAAATTCACATCTCGAAAAAATATCGGGTAGTGCCTAGCACTCTTCAGGCGTACCTGTATTCGTTGCTGTTCTAAAAGAAGAACCGCAGCCGCATGAAGCGATGGCGTTTGGGTTGTCGATGGTGAAGCCGCCGCCAAGCATGGATTGCTTATAATCAATCACGGTGCCGTTCATGATATCAAGGCTTTCATTGTCAACAAGTACAGTAATGCCGTGCTGATCAAACATGCTGTCTGATTCGCCCTTTTCATGCTCAAAGCCCATGCCGTAAGAAAGGCCGCTGCAGCCGCCGCCTTTGACGCCGACACGCAGAAACGCGTTTTCTTCTTCATGCTCTTTCATCATATCTTTTATATGCAAAGCCGCTGCTTCTGTAATAGTTACCGGGTTGCTCATCTTTGTGAACCTCCTTTTAAAAACCGGATGTTGTCTTTTATTATAAACCTGATTGGTCCAATTCTCAAACAAGGTGTTTTACAAGAAATAGACACCCTCGCAAACGGTCTCAGCCGGCCCTGTCATCATCACATGGCCGTTGTCTTTCCAGTTAATCACCAAATCTCCGCCTGCTAAATGCACCGTGATGTCCTGATTTCGTTCTGATACGCCGTTTAGCACAGATGCGACGGCAGCTGCACAAGCTCCTGTCCCGCATGCCTGAGTAATGCCTGATCCCCGTTCCCAGACGCGGAAATGCAGTTCATGTTCATTCACGGTTTCGACGAATTCCACATTGACGCCTTCCGGAAATCTCGGATCTTTCTCAATCACCGGCCCCAGTGTCATCAAGGGTGCCTGTTCAATGACAGCGATCGGAAAAACGATATGGGGATTTCCCATTGAAACTGCAGTGCCTGTTAGTTCAGCTTCACCAAATGTCATGGTTTCATTGATCGTGTACTCTTCTCCGCCGCCAAGCATTGGAAGCTCGGCTTTTGTCAGGCGCGGTTCACCCATATCGACAGTCACCACATTCACTTTTCCGTTTTCAACTTGAACCTCCGCTTTCACAAGCCCGGAGAGAGTTTCAATCAGAAAAGATGTTTCTTCAACCAGCTTATGCTCATACGCATATTTTGCAACGCAGCGCAGGCCGTTGCCGCAGTTTTTCCCTTCAGACCCATCATTATTAAAAATCCGCATTTTGACAGGCGCTTGATCTGAAGGGCATATCAGGATCATTCCGTCGGAACCAATCCCTGTATAAACAGAAGAAACCTGAACCGCAATCTCAGACAGTTTTTCTTCCGGAAGCTGTTCTTCAAATTGATTCACATAGATATAGCTGTTTCCCAGGCCGTGCATTTTGGTAAATCGAAATGAGTTCATAGGTGCCTCCAACTTTTTTTCTTTTTCTTAGTATAAAAGCTATTATAAACGGACACAATACAATTATCCCCCGTTTTTCATACATAAAAGCTCCTTGCACTTTCGCAAGGAGCTTTTATTGTTTATATAAACATGCCAGCAATGGCTGCGCTAAGCAGATTGGCTAATGTTCCTGCAAGAACAGCCTTCAAGCCGAGGCGTGCGATATCCGAACGGCGGCTAGGCGCTAAACCGCCAAGCGTACCGAGCATAATTGCAATTGATGAAAAATTGGCGAATCCGCATAACGCAAAGCTGATAATGGTAGCGGTTTTCTTAGAAAACTCGCCGATGTGCGGACCGAAGTTAGAATAAGCAACAAACTCATTCAGCACCAATTTCTGGCCGATATAGCTTCCCGCCTGCAATGCTTCATGCCATGGCACGCCAATCAAAAAGGCGATTGGAGAAAATACATAGCCGAGAATGGATTCTAATGTGACGCCTTTTAAGCCGAACAAGCCGAAAGCTCCGCCGAGAATACCGTTTACTACGGCAATTAATGCAACGAACGCAAGCAGCATCGCTCCAACGTTTAAGGCAATTTGCAGACCTGTTGACGCTCCCTTTGCAGCTGCGTCAATGACATTGGCTGCGCCTTCGCCTTCATCCATTTTAAAATCGCTCTTTACGGTTTGCGGCTTTTCCGTTTCGGGAATCATCAATTTACCAAAGACAAGACCCGCCGGAGCAGCCATAAAGCTAGCCGCAAGCAGATATTCAATCGGAATGCCGAGAAGCGCGTACCCAAACAAGGTTGAACCGGCAACAGCCGATAGACCGCTCGTCATAATCGTGAATAATTCAGAGCGCGTCAGCCCGGCTATCAGGGGTTTGATCACTAATGGAGATTCTGATTGTCCTACAAAAATATTAGCAGCAGCCGCAAGAGATTCCGTTTGGCTTGTCCCAAGAAGCTTTGATAATCCCCCGCCAATGACACGAAAAATGAGCTGCATGATTTTCAAATGATATAAAACTGCAATCAGTGCTGAGAAGAAAATGATAACAGGCAGTACACTTAATGCAAATGCCGGGCTGTCGCCGACTTTCAGAAGCGGTCCAAAAATAAAGCTAATGCCTTCATTCGCATAATCAATCAGAAGCTGTACACGGCTTGAAAACCATAAAAAAACAGCGCGTCCCGCTTCCCATTTCAACACGATGTATCCAAACGCCATCTGTGTGCATAAACCAACGATGACGGTTCTTATCTTAATATTGCTTTTCTTTTCTGAAAATAAAAACGCGATAGCAATGATCGCAACTGCGCCGAGCAGTCCCCACAGAACACTCATGAATACACCTACACCTCTTAAAATTTTATTTAAAAAAATATCTTTTATACGATAACAATAATATTTTTTGATGTCTACACATTTTTTAGTTCTTTTGGACGACAAAATAAAAAAGGGCCTGTCCCAGGCCCTTTTCTGTTAAAACATAGGATTTTCTTCAATAAAGGTATATATATTCTCAACAAGCTCAGCAGGCGTTTCACCCATGACGACTTCTCCATTTACAAGAGCGAAAAGTGACTCCATGCATGTCCCGCAGTAGCTTAAGCAGCCGTATTCAAGGACATCCAGATTTGGATCCTTCTCCAAAATCGCCCGGGCTTCCTGAGAGCCGTGAGCCAGATTGCTGACACAAAATTCAATCATTGGATTCATGCGGTTTCACCTCACATATGTCCATTATCGCGAATTTTTCATCATTCGTCAAAGACAACGGATTGTTCAAAATTTATTATCGTAACATATTATTTCTCAAATAACGTTTTACTAATTTGCGCTTTCAGGCTAATTTGTAGGTTATTTTCAAACTATTATTGTGATTTTAGATCAAATTCGATATAATTCTAGATGTTATTTTACATAGTTCGTATTTTCTTCAATGTGTCTATCATACTCTTCGGATTAAAGGGGAATTCAAATGAAAAAATTGGTCTTGATCGGCGGAGGTTACGGGAACATGCGTGTACTTCATCGCTTATTGCCAAACCAGCTGCCTGATGATGTTTCAATCACGTTAATTGACAGAAATCCTTATCACTGCTTGAAAACAGAATATTATGCTCTTGCCGCAGGCACAATTTCTGACCATCATATTAGGGTGTCATTCCCAGAGCACCCTCGCCTGAATGTCCAATATGGTGATATCTCATCAATTGATATTGCACAAAAACAAGTGCTGTTCCAAGATCGTGAACCGATCTCTTACGATGACGCTGTAATCGGGCTCGGCTGTGAAGATAAATATCACAACGTGCCGGGAGCGCCTGAATTCACCTACAGCATTCAAACCATCGATCAGTCCCGCGAAACTTACCAAAAGCTGAATAACCTGAGCGCTAATGCCACTGTCGCCATTGTCGGAGCGGGCTTAAGCGGCGTAGAGCTTGCGAGTGAACTGAGAGAAAGCCGTGATGACCTGAACATCATTCTGTTCGACCGCGGTAATCTCATTTTATCAAGCTTTCCCGAGCGTTTGAGCAAATATGTGCAAAATTGGTTCGAAGAGCACGGAGTCCGCATTATTAACAGGGCAAATATCACAAAAGTTGAAGAAAACATTGTGTACAACCACGATGAACCAATCTCTGCAGACGCCATCGTGTGGACAGCCGGTATACAGCCGAACAAAGTCGTCAGAGACTTGGATGTGGAAAAGGATGCACAAGGGCGTATCGTATTAACACCTCATCACAATCTTCCAGGTGATGAACACCTGTATGTTGTCGGTGATTGCGCCAGCCTCCCTCATGCACCGAGTGCCCAGCTGGCAGAGGCTCAAGCAGAGCAGATTGTCCAAATCTTGCAAAAACGCTGGAATGGAGAAGCTCTTCCTGAATCAATGCCGCAGTTTAAGCTGAAAGGTGTCCTCGGTTCACTCGGAAAAAAAGCCGGCTTCGGCCTTGTTGCTGACCGCCCGCTGATCGGCCGTGTTCCGCGCATGTTGAAATCGGGCTTGCTGTGGATGTACAAACACCATAACGGTTAATGATAGAGAAAAACCGCTGATCTTGTCAGCGGTTCTCTGTATACCCATACTTCTCCATTTCCTCATAAACGTCTTTTAACTTCGGATTCCCTTCACCGACAATTTTGTCTTCTACGAGCACAAGCGGATAAAAATACTCGTCATTTTTGATTTTTTCCGCAAGCTCTTTCACATGTTCATTGTCAGGCGGCTCATAAATGTCGATATATTGCATCGCAAAGGGCTGATTTGGATATTTTCTTTTCAGCGCAGCCTCAAGCCACTCGTATGTATCCTTGGCCGTCGGCATATTAACACAGCTTGCACAAACGGTTTCTGCCCCATACACGCTCAGCACGACAGGTTTTGTCACTGGTAAACGCCTCCTTCTCCCATGTATGTCCTTTCTTTCAGTATACAGAGCCAAAAGGCGGTTTTATAGAAAAAAACCGTTTTTGTGTTCAAGTCTTAATGTGCTATAATAGGGAAAGCAACTTTGCAAACCAAACAATAGATTTTTATTGTTACACTGAATATAATGGTTTTATGATGACGAAAGGAGCGAATGTCATGACTGAAGTTGAAATGAAAGAACAGGTGCAGGAAGTACTGGACAAACTTCGTCCGTTTTTACTTCGTGACGGCGGCGACTGTGAGCTTGTAGACGTAGATGAAGGTATCGTTAAGCTTCGTCTTCTAGGCGCATGCGGCAGCTGCCCAAGTTCAACAATTACGCTAAAAGCCGGAATTGAACGCGCTCTTCTTGAAGAAGTGCCGGGTGTCGTTGAAGTAGAACAAGTCTTTTAATCAAGCAGCCAGGCTGATATTTAATCAGCCTGGCTTTTTTATTAGAGATATTGATCAAACCATGTGCTGATATAATTCAAGCGCTTAATCCGCTGTCCCGGGTGTCCGCTGCGTGACAAATTGTGCGACGCTTTCGGAAAACGGACGAGCATGGTTTCCTTGCCTATTTTTTTCAAAGCGATAAATAGCTGCTCCGCCTGCTCAATCGGGCACCGGTCATCTCGCTCGCCATGCAAAATCAAAAGCGGTGTCTCCACGTTTGCTGCGTATTTTAAAGGGGAACGGTCCCAGAGCTTTTCTGTGTCCGCAAACATGTCATGCTCAAGCTGCCAGTCTGTGAAGAAATAGCCAATATCACTGACGCCATGAAAGCTGATCCAGTTTGAAATCGAGCGCTGGGTAACGGCGGCTTTAAAGCGGTTCGTCTGTCCAACAATCCAGTTGGTCATAAAGCCTCCATAGCTCCCTCCTGTAACCCCGAGCCGTTCAGGATCGATCTGCGGATCTCGTTTAATAGCCTCATCCACAGCCTGCATCACATCCTCATAATCCTTTCCTCCATAATTTCCTCTGACGGCATTCACAAATTCCTGCCCGTAGCCGTGGCTTCCTCTCGGATTGACATAAACCACTGCATACCCTTTCGCCGCCAGCACTTGAAATTCATGAAAATATGTATGCCCGTACATCATGTGCGGACCGCCGTGTATGTTAAGAATAAGTGGATATGATGTCTCCTCTTCCGCCTGTGCAGGCTTCATCAGCCAGCCGTTCACCGTCATACCGTCCTCTGTGACATATTGAATCTCTTCAGGTATTGAAATCGCATGCTCCTCGACAAACTTGTCATTCGCACCAGTCAGCCGTTTCTCCTCCTGCCCAAGCGGGAGGCTGTAAAGCTCGCTCGGTCTGTCCGGCTTTGTCACACTGGCAATAAAGTGTTGTTCGTCAGGTGAAATGGAAAAACTATTGATGTACTCTTTTTCGAGGCGAATCGGATACACAAGGCCTTCAATTGAAATATAATAGATTCCCGTACTGCCTTGATCTGTGCCGATGACATAAAACCCTTGGCTGTCTTTCGTCCAAAGCGGGCGCTGTTCGGCACCTCCGATCAGTGAATCTCCAATGAGCGCGTCCGATAAGTGAACGTCAAGCATTTCAGTCAGACATGTAAGGTTGTCTTGTTCAATATCATAGAGCCACGACTTTTCGAACGTTGCATTCTGATATTCCCTTTCATGTCCAAGCAAAGCAAGATATCTTCCGTCCGGTGAAAATGAGCTTGGTCCGAATGAGCCGCGATGAGACGTAATCTGCTTGAGATCTCCAGACTCCAGCGACATCATACAGACATCGTGCGGCTGGCTGGCATCGTCCGTCTCAGTCAAATCAGCTGAGAAAACAAGCCATTTGCCATCAGGTGAAAAAGCAGGATCACCATGATCGGCTTTTTGATATGTCAGCTGCTTTACTTCTCCAGACTTCACGCTGACAAGCACAAGCTGGGCATACGCGCCTCTCGTCAGTCCTTTGCCGTCCCGTTTATAGGCTAGACCTTGAACTTCAACAGGTTCAAAGCTGTCCGGCTCCGTTTTCTCTCGATCATTAATACTTTCTCCCTCTCCCAAACTGACAATGACAAGCACCGATTCGCCATCCGGGGACCATATTGGCTCTGACACGCCATACGGGATATCAGTCAGTTTTCTGGCTTCCCCGCCTTCAGCACTCATGATATACAACTGTGCTGTATCGCCTTCACGATCAGAAATAAAGGCAAGCGTGCGCCCGTCCGGAGACCATCTTGGGTCCGTGCACCGCTTTTCTCCATGTGTCCAAGGAACAGACCCGCCACTTTTCGTTTCATAGACCCATATATTTGATGTATACGAATCTTTCTCTTGATTCACTTGTGACTGGACATATGCGGCACGGCTGCCATCTGGGGCATATTGAGGATCGGTTACAGAGACAATCGCTGTGATGTCTTCTGCGGTTATCAGCTTTTTCATGTTCATCTCCTCCTTTTTACACTATTTCGTTTTTCTAAATAAAAACTCCTTTATCTCCAGCAGAAAAAAAGCGCCCTCCGCTGATGCTGAGGGACGCTTGGCGTAATCTATACACTTTTTACTTGATATAAAGGATTTCGTTCTACTATACTTCCCTCTTTCGGAACTGTCAAAGCGTCGACTTCACAATGAGGGAAATGAAGCGCGAGTTGTTCTTTGAGCTCTTCTCCCTTTCCTTTTTCAGTCATCACGAGAATCGTTGGGCCTGCCCCGCTGAGAGCCGTTCCGTACGCGCCCTTCATCTCGGCGACGTGTTCTACTTTTGACAACTCAGGTACAAGCATTGCCCGGTACGGCTGATGGAACATATCCTTCTTCATGATTTTACCGACGAGCGGCCAATCCTTGGACATGATGGCAGCAATGAGTATATTGCTGACTGCACTTGCTTTTACAGCGTCCGCATACGGAAACTCTTTCGGCAGCACGTCTCTTGCGTCTCTTGTCAGCACTTCGTAAAAAGGAATGACAACGACCACATCAATGTCAGCATCCGGGACGCGGATCATTTGTGTCTCGTCATCTTCATGCAAGCCAATGACAAGTCCGCCAACGAGAGAAGCGCCCGCATTATCCGGGTGTCCTTCTTCAAGGCTGGCTACATGCAGCTTGTCCGCTTCAGAGAGCTTTAAGCCACATAATTCATCAGCCAGTTCAACGGCCGCTACAATCGCCGCGGCGCTGCTGCCAAGGCCGCGTGCGAGCGGAATGTCGCTCCACACTTTCACATGGACAGGCGGCATCTCTTTACCGTATAAATCTGCTGTCCGTTTTGCCACTTGATAGATCAGATTATCAGTACCCGCCGGAATTCCGGCGACTGTTTCTGTTTCAGCTTCAAAAGACCACTTGTCGCTTTCAAAGACGGTCAGCTTCAAATATCTGCTGAGCGCCATTCCAACTGAATCGAAGCCAGGGCCTAGGTTAGCCGTGCTTCCGGGAACAGTGACAGTGAACAGCATGTCGGCTTCGTTCATACACGGGCCGCTCCTTTTATATATTCAAGGATGCTGTCTTCATTTGTCGGCAATGTGACCGGCTTGATTTCTGAAATATCGACCGCTGTATTCGGATCTTTCAGCCCGTTTCCTGTTAACACAGCGACGACCTTGCTGCCTTTCGGAATGTCTCCGGATTTTACCTGTTTCAGAACGCCAGCGATGGAAGCGCAGGATCCCGGTTCTGCAAACACGCCTTCTTCACGGGCGATCAGCTGATACGCATGAAGGATTTCATCATCAGTGACTTCGTCAATTTTCCCGTTGGATTCCTCAGCTGCCTTTACAGCTTTGTCCCAGCTTGCCGGGTTTCCGATACGAATGGCTGTTGCTATTGTTTCCGGATTTTCAATTACTTCATTGCGAACGATTGCCGCTGAGCCTTCCGCTTCAAAACCGCGCATTTCCGGGAGTCTTGTGCCGTTTTTCTCATGATATTCCTTAAAGCCCTTCCAATACGCTGAGATATTGCCTGCGTTTCCGACTGGGATCGCTAAAACATCCGGTGCTTCGCCCAGCTGCTCGCACACTTCAAAGGCAGCTGTTTTTTGACCTTCAAGGCGGTAAGGGTTGACGGAGTTGACAAGAGCAATCGGTGATTTCTCACAGATGGAACGGACAATTTTAAGCGCATCGTCAAAGTTTCCGTCAATTGCAATAATCTCAGCTCCATACATGACAGCCTGAGCAAGTTTTCCAAAGGCAATTTTTCCGTTCGGAATGATGACGATACATTTCATGTTGGCACGGGCTGCATATGCAGCCGCAGCAGCGGAAGTGTTTCCTGTTGATGCGCACATAATCGTATCGTTGCCTTCTTCTTTTGCTTTCGCCACAGCCATGACCATTCCGCGGTCTTTAAATGATCCCGTAGGATTGACACCTTCTGTTTTGACATGAAGCTCAATTCCGAGCTGCTCAGACAGCTTCGGCAGGTGGATAAGAGGTGTGTTTCCTTCATGTAAAGTAAGCGCCGGTGTTTGATCTGTTACAGGTAAAAATTCTTTATATTGATGGATAAGTCCTTTCCACATTAACTCCAACCGTTCCCTTCTACACGATATGTGCTTTTGACTTCTTGAACGACTTCCAAATCATTTAGGTTTTGCAGGATATCACTGAAATCAGCTTCTGATGTATGGTGTGTGACAATTACGATTTCTGCTAACTCATCATGGCCTTTAATCGGCAGCTGAAGAATCTTTTCGAAGCTCACGCCCCGCTCTGAGAACACAGACGTAATTTTCGAGAATGAACCGACCTGATCTTTGACGTGAATTCTTAAGAATTGCTGTGCGTAAATATCAGACGGCGACTTCATGTTTTTCTCGTATTGCGGCCCGACAAAACTGTTGCCGGTTACGCCGAGGCGCATGTTTTTCATGACCGCAACAAGGTCAGAAACAACGGATGTCGCAGTAGGCATGCTCCCAGCTCCAGGCCCGTAGAACATCGTTTCACCAACAGCCTCTCCGTATACATAAACGGCGTTAAACTCATTATGCACAGCAGAAAGCGGGTGATGGTCAGGAAGCAGTGTCGGCTGTACGCTGACTTCAATTTTGCTGCCGTCACGCTGAGCAATCCCGATCAGCTTCATCGTGTAGCCTAGGCGTTTGCTGAAGCTGATGTCCTCGTCTGTAATTTGGGAGATTCCCTTTACTTTGACGTCTTCCAGATCGACATTCATCGAGAAACCGAGACGCGCCAATATCGCCATTTTCCTTGCGGCATCAAGCCCTTCCACGTCTGAAGTCGGATCAGCTTCGGCAAAGCCGAGATCCTGCGCTTCCTTGAGCACTTCCTCGTAAGGGCTTTTTTCTTTGATCATCTTTGTTAAGATAAAGTTCGTTGTTCCGTTCACGATGCCCATCATTTTTGTAATCCGGTCTGATGAGAGGCCTTCCTCTAACGTGCGCAGAATCGGAATTCCGCCGGCAACACTGGCTTCAAAGTAGATGTCGCAGCCATTTTCCTTCGCTTCAGCAAGCAGCTCGGAGCCGTACACAGCCATTAAATCCTTGTTTGCTGTGACAACATGCTTTTTCGATCTCAGCGCGTCGACCAAATATTGTTTTGTTTGTTCAACTCCGCCGATCACCTCGATGACGACATCAACATCTGGATCATCGATGACATCATACACTTCTGTGGTGAGCACTTCCTTCGGCAAATCTACTTCTCTCTTTTTCTCTATATCTTTTACAAGCACTTTTTTTATCGTAATCGGACAGCCGACCTGATGCATCAGCTTATCCTGATGGTCTTGAATAATTTTAACGACACCGCTTCCGACGGTACCTAAACCTAAAAGCCCCACACGAATTGCTTTCAAAAAAACTCCACCTTTCTTTTGATTGTCCTCTCTAAAAAGACAATTGTTAACTCAACGCAGACATATAAGTTACAAACATTATATAAGCACACTTCTGTTTTGACAAGACATCAGTTGGTTGAATTTTGTGAATGTAAACGTTTAACATGTTGATATGACAAGATTCTTTATTTTCTAATTATTTTTCCGCCTTTAACGAGCCAGTTCACGCGGGGAACAAACGGTTTCTGCGCCCGCATATTCATGAATTCCTGCGCTGTATGGAGAAATTGCTCATAGCGTTCGCAGTCACTAAGAATAAAGTCAAACTGCTCTTCATAATAATGCTTTTCTGATTCTGGTGACATGTAGTAGCTCTCCACGATTTCAAAATAATGAAGGGGAAAGAGCAGGCGGCTATATAAAAGACGTTTTGAAAATGGAGACAGCGGCGTAACTTGCTCGTATTCCTGCAAAAAGTGAAAGCCTTGCTGATGAAAATCTTGTCTGTGATGTAAAAACGTATGCCTCATATATTCAGCCAAGTCACGTGAGGCATGGTCAAATACCCAATCCGCCGGAATTCTGATCATGGAATCGGGTGACCATGTATGCCTTTCCATCCGCTGATGGCATATCGTTCCTGAATCAGCGGCTTGGGGCTTGTCATCCAGCTCAGTGTCCACTAAATATTGTATCGCGTTTTCTGACAGTCCCAAATAATATGGAAATGATTCGATCATTTTTTTGTCGAATGGCTCGTGAGGCGGAGTATGAACCTTTCGCTGCCAAAACACCTCCAGCTGATCAATGCGTTTTCCCCACAGATCCTTCCACTGGCCGATTCTTCCGGCTGCCTTCACTTCATACGGGTACCCTCTGCCTTTTCGGTGAAATTCCGCCAGCTCCTGTCCAACGGAGAACGCCCGATTTGAAAAAGGGGGTGCTGCCTTCAGAAGAGCGTATGTTTTCCCCTCCTGTTCAAATGTCAGCTTACCTTCTTTTGTAAAGATAAAAACCGTAACGTATGGGTCACTTTGTTCTTGTAAATACTGACTCATGTAATAAAGCTCTGTCAGTTCTGTATCTGAGAATTGGGAAACGGGGACAATCAGGAAGAATGAATTCGGCGTCTGAAAGCATTGATACGTGTGCTGGTACATGGAAAGCTGCCTGACGTGAATCCCGTATTTTTCTTTTATTGTACCTTTCACAATGATCACCTGCCTGTTGAATTAGGGCTCATCACATCGTAGTCATACACGTTCGGAATTATGAATACATATTTTAATCCGGCGAAGGCGCAAGAAAAAGTCGTAAACATCTTAAACATTTTGTATAAACTAGTAAAAAAGATTGGGTGAAGCTGATGTCAGAAAACGAACAAATCAATCAGATGGAAGCAAAAGCAAGAGCACGAATGAAGGAGCGCGGCGTTGAGGTATCAGACATTGCCGAGCTTGTCTTTTTTCTGCAGAAAAAATATCATCCGGATTTAACCATTGATGAATGCACGTTGAACGTCAATCGCGTTCTCGCAAAACGCGAGGTGCAAAACGCGATTTTAACGGGCATTGAATTGGATGTTCTTGCTGAGCAGAAAAAACTGTCTGAACCGCTGCAATCAATTCTAGAAACAGATGAAAGCCTATATGGGGTAGATGAAGTTCTGGCATTTTCCATCGTGAACATTTACGGATCGATCGGGTTTACGAACTATGGTTACATCGACAAAGAAAAACCCGGTATCCTGAAACATTTAAATGATAAATCAACCGGCGAATGCCATACCTTTTTAGATGACATCGTCGGTGCGATTTCCGCCGCGGCCTCAAGCAGACTCGCACACCGCGCGCGGCATACAGAATAAGGGCACCCTTTTCGGGCGCCCTTTTTTAAATGTATGGAATCCATTCGGTCAGAGAGTCAATGGCATGAGTCGGTTTTTCCATATCGTCTGTCATATGCTCTCTTTTCGTTACGCCTGTGTGAACGAGCAGCGTATCCATGCCGGCGTTAATCCCGGCCATAATGTCCGTCGCGTAGTTGTCGCCTACCATGAGTGTTTCCGACACATCCGTGCCAAGAACGCGCATAGCCTGCTCCATAATAATTGATTCCGGCTTGCCGATAAATACCGGCTGTACGCCTGTAGATACAGTTAATACAGATGTTAGGGAACCGTTTCCAGGCAGAAGGCCTCTTTCAGTCGGGATCGCAATATCTCCGTTAGTAGATATAAAGCGTGCACCATTTCTGATGGCCAGGCAGCCGACAGCAAATTTTTCATATGTAATGGAACGGTCAATACCAACAACGACAAAATCCGCGTTTTCCCCGCCAACCGTCAGGCCGTTTTCTTCAATCGCCTGGCGGATTCCTTCTTCCCCGATCACATACACAGACGCGTCTGTTTTCTGCTGGGCAATATGCTGGGCAGTCGCCATGCTGGTTGTGAAGACCTGCTCTTCTGTTGCCGGAATATCAAAAGACACGAGCTTGTCCGCCACTTGCTTCGGTGTGCGTGAAGAGTTGTTTGTCACAAAAAGATAAGGGACGCCGCGATCTTTCAGCGTTCTGACAAATTCACACGCTTCCTCGATTTTTTCCGTGCCATTGTACATTGTTCCGTCTAAATCAATTAAATACCCTTTATATGTTTTCATTTCCAACACTCCTGTGGCTTTCCAGTTGTTATTTAAACGCAGAAACAGGGCCAAGCTCTGTTTCCAAGTAGCTTCTGATCCGTTGCGGGAAGTCTTGCAGAGCTGTTTGATGTGCCGTGATCAGCCTGTAAAGCTCGGCGCTGTCAGCGAGCAGGTACTGCTGAACCAATGTTTTGCGGTAGGCAATCAATTTCTTGAGCTCAATTCCCTCTTGTTCCGTGACAACCTTTTCATCAACAAGTATGTCCATGATGTCATCATAGCTGCCCGGGTCCCGCATAATAAAACCGTCAATCATGTCATTTCCTGTATCCAGAATGCATTCGATTAACAGATGGCCTATACGCTGTAGCGCCAGTCCCCCGATTTCAGACTGCCAGTCTGTTTGTGAGTTAAAAAACGCCAGCTGATGCTCATAGAACCTGAGTGTTTGCTCGATCTTGTTTCTGTCAACAAAATACATGACAGCATCCCCTTTGTGTATGTTTATTTTCTGATCCGTTTCAAGACAAAATACGCACAGCCGAAATTGCAGTATTCGTAAATGTATTCATCTAATGTGCTGATTTTCGTTTCGAAGGTTGCCTTTTGATTCTGGTCGTCAAAGAAGCCCTTGAGCCTGAGCTGACCGTATCCCCAGTCTCCCATAATATAATCGTATTTATTTAAAATATCGGAGTAGCGGGCTTTAAAAGCCTCTTCATTGAAGCCGTCTTTGAAATTGTGCATCAATTCAAACTCGGCATTTTGAATAAGAATCATGATCTCACCTCTTTTTCACTCATTCCTATCATAATTCATTGCCCCGTCCCCATCAATTGCTAATGAATAAATCATGCGATTTGGCTACCCTACACATGAGGAGGGATTTACAAATGAAACGAACTGCTGTCAGCCTCTTCCTGTTAACCGCGCTTTTATCCGGGTGCGGAGGCGCAGGACTGGACAATGCCGGGCAGAATGTCCGAAATCAGGAGCAAAATCAAACCAGACCCATTCATGTGTCTGACCGCAACGAGGCTTTTAACCGGCATGACGAGAACGAACAATTTGGCTATGTCCGCTATCAAAAAGATCAACTAGACGGCGAACAGCAAGAAACGCCGGTAATGAACCGGGAAGAAATTGCTCACATTATATCAAGTTTAACGGTTCAGCTCCCCCATATTCAAGATGCTGCAACATTAGTGACCGATCAAGAAGCGCTTGTCGTATACAAAACCGACTCTAAAAACCGCGAGCTAACCGCCGATCAGGTAAAAAAAACAGCGGCTTCAGTAATACCGCGATACTATCATGTGTATATATCGGATAATCCAAACCATATGCAGTCAATCGAAAACTACAGCAATCTCGGCTCCGGTTCAAGGGATAACAGAGAAATCATGTCGGGGACGATTCAAGAAATGAAAACCTCCCCGCAAGGGAGCCCCGTTTCAGAGAATGAAAATGCCAACGGAGAAACCCGTCAGGACATGAAAGCCGATAGGAATGACAAAAACGCCAGATAATCTGGCGTTTTGGCATTATGCTTGTGCTTGGCGCTTTTTAGATGCTTCATTCACTTGCTCATCCGCATGGTAAGAAGAACGGACAAGCGGGCCGGCTTCGCAGTGGCTGAAGCCTTTTTGCATCGCGATTTTCTTTAATTCTGCAAATTCATCAGGGTGATAGTATTTTTGGACTTTCAAGTGTTTCTTCGTCGGCTGCAGATATTGGCCGATTGCCATAATATCCACGTTGTTTGCCAAGAGGTCGTCCATAACTTCAATAATTTCTTCCTTCGTTTCGCCGAGTCCGATCATGATGCTTGATTTTGTCGGAATGTCAGGCTGCATTTCTTTCGCACGGCGCAAAAATTCCAACGAACGGTCGTACGTCGCACGCGCGCGGACTCTTGGCGTCAGGCGGCGAACCGTTTCGATATTGTGATTCAGGATGTCAGGGCGTGTATCCATCAAGGTTTTCAGGTTATCGTAATTTCCGCCCATATCAGACGGCAGCACCTCAATAGTTGTGAACGGGCTTTTTCTACGGATCGCACGGACAGTTTCCGCGAAAATGCCTGCCCCGCCGTCTTTCTGGTCGTCACGCGCAACAGCCGTAATGACCGCGTGTTTCAGATTCATAAGTGCGACAGAATCCGCTACACGTTCCGGCTCTTGCAGATCAAGCTCAGTCGGAAGGCCTGTTTTGACAGCACAGAAACGGCATGCTCTTGTACAAACAGAACCTAAAATCATAAATGTCGCTGTACGTCTGACCGCCCAGCATTCATGAATATTCGGACATTTTGCTTCCTCACATACGGTATGCAGGTTGTTTTCACGCATAAGCTTTTTGAGCCCTGTATAATTTTCATTGGTATTTAATTTAATTTTGAGCCATTCGGGCTTTCTGAGGTGTTCGTCTTTCTTTGCCAATTCCCATCATCTCCAATATCCAATATACTCAATTTCTGACACGAAACATTCTGAAAACGAGAAAGGTGCAGATTTTATTTCTGCAACAAAAATAATGTTTTTCTAACTAAAGAAAGTCTTTTCTTTAGACACTTTAACATAGGAAAAATTTCTCGACAAGGGAAGATGATTACTGACATTTTTAAGCCAGCTTGCCGCAAACTATGTGTATTCAATATGAAAGGAGATTATTTTGTGAAAGTTTTGTTATCCGCTCTTCTTCTCCTTTTGTTTGCGTTTGAGCCTTCTGCGTCTGGAAAAAAGCATTCAGATCCTGTGCTGTCGAAACGGATGGAATTATATCATAAAGTCGAGGCTGTAACGCAGATTCCTTGGTATGCGCTCGCCGCAGTAGACCAGTACGAAGAAAATGTGCGGAGCAACCGAAAAGATCTGCCTGACAAAGCGGGAATTATCAGCATCTATATACCGGATGATATCTGGAGCGGGCCTGAAAACCCGAACCCGAAAGACGATGCGCCGTTAAGCATTAAAGTGTTTGACGGTATCGGAATGGATGGTGACGGGGACGGAAAAGCCGAGGTCAGCAATGATGAAGATATTTTGTATACATTCAGCCAATACTTGCTGTCATATGGCACAGATGAGGATAACATCCGTATCGGACTTTGGAATTATTACCGACGTGATCAAACAGTCGGGATCATATCTGAATTCATGAAGCTGTTTAAAGCTTACGGCCATATTGATCTAAGGGAGCATGCGTTTCCGCTTCCGATCAGAACCGATTACAGCTATCGCAGCACGTGGGGAGATGCCCGCGGCTTCGGAGGGAGACGAATTCATGAAGGCACGGATATCTTTGCCCATTATGGCCTTCCTGTCAAATCCACCTGTTACGGCGTAGTTGAAATGAAGGGATGGAACCGCTTCGGAGGATGGAGAATCGGCATCAGAGACATTAACAATACGTATCATTATTTTGCCCATCTCAATGGGTTTGCAAAAGGGATTAAAACAGGACAAATCGTTGAGCCCGGCCAAGTAATCGGATCAGTCGGCAGCTCAGGATACGGCCCGCCGGGAACAGCTGGGAAGTTTCCGCCGCATCTTCACTACGGCATGTACAAAGATAACGGAAAAACCGAATGGTCGTTTGATCCGTACCCGCATTTGCGAGCGTGGGAGCGGTATGAATACAAAAAAAAGAAATAACAAAAAGCCGCCTCTTCGACAGGCGGCTTATTTGCTGCTTTTTTCTTTTTTCGATTCGTCACTTTCCTCTTCTTTGCTGCTTGGGAGCTGGACAGAGGGCGTGACACCTGACCCGCCGCTTCCGTTATAAAACTGCGGCACTTCGCCCTGCACTGCTTTTATCGATACAGGAACATTATTTGTGACGACAGCGGTTTTGCTTGCAAACGGAATGATGACCTTCACCTTGATTTCGACAAAGATGCTGATATCAATAAGTGCATTATTTATGCCATACGGCTTGATTTTGGTTTTGACATCTGTAAAAGCATCACCGATTAAATTGAACCGGACTGGGATTTTCGGTCCGAGGTTTCCGAGGAGGCTGTTGCCGGTTACCTGTCCCAGCGGAATGTTGATCATAATATTTTCACTAGCGCCGCTGTGTCCGGAGTGGGTTTCCATCTCTTTTAGATGAGCTTGAAGCTGCTTTGTCACTTTTGTTTTTACACTATTTACAACCTGTGTATTAAAATCGATTGTCGTTAAATTTCCGTTTTCATCAGAATTCATTTGAAACATATCTTTCATATTTTCACTGTCAGACATATAATCCTCAATCGAATCCTGGATCACCTCTGTCGCTATACGCTTCGTTTCCATCTCGCCGATATCCATTAAAACAGGTTTGATCGAGCCATTGATCATCCAAAGGCTGACTGTTGTTGACAGGATAAAAAAGACAACTGACAGAAGCATCACGTACCGGAAAGGCAAAGGTCCTCTCTTGCGAAAAGGGCCGCGATATCTTGGCAAGAAAATCCCCCCTTACATATCACAATGTATGCTTGTAAGAGGGGACATAGTAATAGCCGGGCCAAATAATTTTATTTCACCATTTTTAAAAGCGCTGCTCTTCCGCTCATGCCTGCATGAATGCCGAGATCTTCCGCGGCGTACGTAACGGATTCTAAAGGTGCGTCTAACAGCTGGTCAATGGTGCGTACACCAACTGCGCGCCCCGCCACAATGCCCCGCTCCTTTAATTTTTCATTCAGCAGCGCCACATCAAGCGCGCCGCACATAATGTATCCGTGCTCATTTGTGACAGCCATAAAATTCGTTTTTGGTAGCGTCACTGTCACAGCTGTAAAAGGCTGTCCTTCTATCATGATTGGTGTCAGATTTACCACGTCAACCACTCCCTTCATTCATCACTTTATGATGAAGGGCACAGCTTGTTGTGGGCTGACTTGCTTATTGCGCGAGCTTCCAAGCAAGCAGATCCCGCAAAAACTCCGGCATAAAATATTCTTTTTCTGCGGCGTCACGGATGACCGGAAACAGTCTGCCGAGGGTAAACATGTCAAGCACCGCAACAGAGTATTGTTTACGTTTTTCTATCTCTTCCCCGTTCAGCGTGATCCGTGTAACATGCGTGGCTCCGTCATCCAGCCGTTTCGTTTCTACAGCAACACCCGCGTACACCATTTTTCCCATTACTTCTCCACGGAAGCCGAGCCCTTTAATCCGAAGCTGCTCCATTTGTTCTGAAGCAGCATGGACAATGGTCTCTTTCAGTTCTTCTCCCGTCAGGCGGACAGCCACCGGGTTGATCGGATGAGGGCAGATGCGGTGCAGATCCAGCTTCGTCACAGGACCCGCTTTCAGCGGACCGAGAATAACACCGGAATTCACCATACTGATGTCCGTCCCGCACCATTCCTTTAACGCGTACGCCAAAAGCAAAGGCAGCTCTGATTCTTCAAACCACTTCACCTCGGCATCTTGCGCAAGCTCCGCAACAGCATCGGATAACTTCTCCTCGGCTTCACGTTCTTTTTCATTGAGAAACGCTTTAGTTTCTGCTGATTCTCCTGTCCATTCCGCCATGTTAAGCACAGATGCTGTTTTGCTGATAATGCTTCGCTTTACGCTGTCCACCATGATTTCTACACAGCCGACATAATGCCCGTATTTCTCGGCGCTGGCAAGCAATACGCCGTTTACCACTTGTCCATCTTCAAGCAAATGATGGGTGTGTGATTCTAGGATCACATCAATCTCAGGTACCGCTTCAGCCATTGCCTGATCATCTAGAATGCCTAAATGGGACAGCAGAACGATGATATCAGCCTGCGATTTTACTTCCTGAATGGTTTCTTTTACGCTTTCAAAAGCATCGGTTACTTTCCATCCCAGCTTGTCATAAACGGGATAATACGGCACAGTTACGCCTAAGAAAGCAATGGACATACCGTTTTTCAATGTTTTGATATGGTAAGGAACCGCCCAGGACGGACGGCTTCCGTTTTTGTCATACAGATTAGAGACGATAACGGGAAATTCCGCATGATCATATAAGGCTGCGAGCTCTTCATGCGGAAGCGTAATCCCTTCGTTATTGCCGATCACCGCTCCATCAATGTGAAGACGGTTTAAGAGATCGACATTCGCTTTTCCGAAAGTCGCCTCAGTCACGAATTGAAAACGATCTAGATGATCGCCAATATCAAAAACGAGCGTCTCTTCGCTGACTGATTGATGCTCTTTTCTTTTCTGCTCGATATAATCTACAATTTTCGGCCAGTTTTCAAAATGGCTGTGCAAATCATTTGTATGATATAAGCGGAGTTTCTCCTTCATATTATCTCTCCCTAATCGTTCAGCTGAATATGCCTTCATAAATGAGCTGGCACCCGATCAAAATCAATACGATCCGCATGATCATGACGATCGTTTTCGTCTGCATATTCCTATTGATGGCGGCGCCAAGTTTTCCGCCGAACCAAGCTCCGGGCACAAGCGCGAGTGCATACAGCCAATTGACGTGCCCGGAAATAACATGTGAAACAGACCCTGTCATAGAGGACAGGAAAATAATAAACATGGACGTTGCCACCGCAACCTTCGGCGGGAACAGGAATAATAGCATCATCGCCGGAACCATGAGCGATCCGCCGCCTATTCCGAAAAGCCCCCCTAAAAAGCCGACAACAAAGGCAATCGCAATGCCAATAGGGGCCTGAAATGAGTACGTATAAGGCTCACCGGCATCATCCTGAACTGTCCGAATAATCCCTTTATGAGCTTTGTTGACCGGCCAGACTTTCGCTTTCAGCATTAAGGATAATGAAATAAGAATCATAAAAATGCCAAACCATATGGAAAACGAGTTTGAATTGAACAGCTTTGACACGTAAGCCCCGATAATGCTTCCGGGACCTGAACCGATAAAGAAAATGAGTCCGCTCTTATAATCAACAGTTTTATATTTAATATAAGCCAAAGTTGAAGAAAGACCCGTAAAAATAATGACCAAAAGCGAAGTACCGATTGCGACCTGCGGTGTTACATCCTGAAACAGCGGCGTCACTGTGCTTAGAAACATCAGAGACGGCACGATCACAATTCCGCCGCCAAGCCCAATCAGACTTCCAACCGTACCTGCGATTAATCCCAGTACGACCAAAATCACAAACGACATCAATCAAAACCTCTTTTCTAAAATAAATCGAGCTGTCTCGGCGCAAGTCCGCTGTACTCGATATCAAGCAGTTCAAGCATCTGCTTGCCATTATCCGCGGCGTCTCCGCCGGAATTATTGTTAAACAGGACAAAAACATCCTTACATTGCTGCTGCAATTCATTCAGGTGCTTTTTCCAATCTGCCAACTCCCGTTGATTGTAGCGGTATAAGTACCTGACCTCCCGCCAGTTTTTCCCGCCGTCAGGCTTCATCCAGCCCTGCTTGTTGCGTCCGTGAAACCTGACGAGCGTTTTGCTTTCATCGGTCGCGCGCAACACAGTCGGGACGCTGCCTTCTCCGATTTGCGGTTCATCACAGACACTGTGAATCCAGCCTTCCGCTTTCATAAATGAAAGCGTCTGCTCATAAAACGGCGGCGAGAACCAGGATCGGTTTCTGAATTCAAGCGCACAAGGAATATCTTCCATTTGGTGCTTGCACCACCTCAAATAGGCGACATTCTCCTTCTTGCAGTCAAACCACGGCGGAAATTGAAACAGCACCATGGCAAGCTTATTGCTATGTAAATATGGGGTTAAAGACAACTTAAACGCGTCAAACATCTCCTCTTTTGAGTCAAAGGGAATTTCGCCGCGCTGATGCCCTGTCATGCCCTGATACGCTTTCACGATAAATTGGAAGGTTTCCGGCGTCTCCTTCACCCATTTTTCATTATTTCGCGCCGGCTGAATCGCGTAAAAGCTCGCGTCTAATTCCACGATCGGAAAATGGGAGGAATAGGCCTGCAATTTTTTCTGGCCAGCCGTTTTCGGCGGATAGATGCTGTCATGATCCCCCCATCCCGTCAGTCCGATATAAATCACAATCATTCACCTCTCTCCCAGTTTATCATACGTGTTTTCAGGTTTCCTCGGAAATGCTGTTCATATGGCGGGAAAACGCTGAACGAAGATGCTGATATTGTTCCACATTCGTATCTAAAAACGCCTCTTCTCTTGAGGAAGGAATATGCTGATATTCAATAGGCGCCTGAAACTGTTCACTCGTAAAGTCATATACCACGCCATTGATGCTGTTATAAAAATGCCAGCTCTCACCAACTTTTGTTTTAAAATGGTGCCGCCGAATTGATCCTGTCTCACTAAAGCCGTCACACCGCATTGGCCGCATGCTGGGCATTCTTCTGTCCATTTAGAGCTCGTATGGCGCGACCATGATTGATTTAGTATGTATGTGACATGTTCCATTACCCCCGCCTCCTTTAAAAAAAGATACCACGTTGATTGCATTTTAAAAACTGATAGGTGCTTATGTATGGTAAATTAGTGGTAATGAATGACATTCTGGAGGCGAATCATGAAAATCAACCTGCTTACGATCGGGACGAGGGGCGATGTACAGCCTTTTATCGCATTAGGAAAAGAATTATCCGTTCGCGGACATCATGTGACGATTTGCACTGAAGGCTCGTTCAAAGATCTAGCCGAAAAAAACAGGCTTTCCTTTTCAGCCATCAGAACAGATTACACACATTTGACGCAATCAGAAGAAGGAAAGAACATGCTGAAAGGGAATCCGCTATCCATTGTCAGCCAGATGAAAACCGTCATTTATCCGATGATGGAACACATGTTAGATGATATATGGAGCGCCTCTATAGATGCCGATGCAATCATTTATCATCCAAAAGTATTTGGCGGATACGATCTTGCCGAGGCCCTGCACATTCCTGCCTTTATCGCTCATCCGGTCCCTGTTATAGCTCCCACCCGCCATTTTACTAATCCTGTCTTGCCATTCGCCATGCGGAGTGGAACGCTTAACAAAGCCAGTTTTAAAATCAATCGGTTATTGACCGCGGCGTTTTTTTCACTGATTAATAAGTGGAGACATGAGACACTCGGCCTGCCCGATAAACGTTCTGTTTTTAAGGATGATTCCGCATTGAACGGAAAGCAAATTCCTATTCTGTATGGGTGCAGCCCTTCCATCATTCCCTTTGACCAACAATGGAAAGGCCGTGTTTCAATGAAAGGATTCTGGTTTTTAGCCGAAGATGACTGGTCCCCTCCACCTGAGCTGTCTCATTTTTTAGAAGCGGGGCCGCCACCTTTTACCGTTAGCTTTAGCAGTATGCCATTACGAAACCCGGATCACATACTAAACATGCTTCAGCTAGCATTCAAAGAAACCGGACAGCGTGCCATTTTGCTGACGGGCTGGAGCGGAATCAAACAGACGATAGATTCACCTCATATTTTTACAGCCGGCTCCATACCTCACAGTTGGATTTTTCCTCAATCACGAGCTGTCATTCATCATGGAGGGGCTGGAACTACGGCCGCCGCACTGAAAGCCGGCAAACCTATGGTGATATGCCCGTTCTCTGGGGAGCAGTCTTTTTGGGCAGGAAAAATGAGAGATATTGGAGTGGCTGCTGCCCCTTTGAAAGAAAGAAATATGACTGTTGCAGCCTTCGTTTCCAGAATCAATGAACTGATATCAAACAGCGCATATTTTCAACGAGCATCTGAAGCCGCCTCTCTTATTGGTAAAGAAGATGGAGTAAGGCATACTGCGGATTTTATTGAAGAAAAACTAGCGGAGAAAAACCCGGCAAAATAAATTTGCCGGGTTTTTTACAATGGAACGACCTACGCTCCGTCAATTCCGCTGACTATCTCCCCTTCCCTGTACACAGACCGGCCTTTACTGTATGTTGCCGAAATGCGGCAGGGAAAAGTATGTCCTTCATAGATGCTCTGTTTATGCTTTGCAAACATCGTTTCTCTTGTGACAGTGTACGGCTCCATAGTGACAAGCACAAAATCCGCATCACACCCCGCTTCAAGCCGCCCTTTTTGCTGAAGGCCGAATCGTTTCGCAGGTGCCGACGCTGTCCATTCAGCGATGGTTTCAAATGGAATGTCCCGCTCAAGCGCCAGTTGAAGCATGGCCAATAAAGTAAACTGCCCGCCACTGATTCCGCCCCACGACAAGAACATATTATCCTCCCGCTTCAGAGAAGGATGGCAAGGAGAGTGGTCTGAGGAGACCATGTCAATATGCCCCGCACTGAGCGCCTCGATCAGCGCCTCCTTTGATTGCTGAGAACGGAGCGGCGGCGCACATTTTGCGACAGAGCCCTTTTCCCGTAAATCGTCATGGCTGAACAAGACATAATGCGGGCATGTTTCGACCGACACATCAAGCCCTTCACGTTTCGCCTCTCTAATCAGCCGGACCGCTTTCGCCGTGCTGATATGGACAAAATGAACTGGACAGCCTGTCACCTTCGCATACTGAATCGTGCGATACACCGCTTCAGCTTCGGCTTCCTCCGGGCGGGAGGCTGCGTACGCATCCGCATCCACTTCTCCTTTATTGGCCAACACCATCTGCAAATAACTTGTGATTGCGTCGCTCTCCGCGTGAAGAGCAAGGATTTTTCCTGCAGCCGCGATTTCTGTCATGCCTTTGAGCAAGGTGCGTTCATCAACAGAGCGGAACTCGTCTGTGCCTGATTTTGATAAAAACGCTTTAAACCCGATCGCGCCCGCCTCAGCCATTGGGCGGATGTCATCAATATGACCGGGCACAAGCCCTCCCCATAGTGCAAAATCCACGGCTGATTTTTGTCTGCCGACTTCGGCTTTTGCGAGAAGATGTTCTGCCGTCACGGTTGATGGGATGCAATTGAGCGGCATATCAAAATAGGTGGTGCAGCCGCCTGCTGCCATCATTCTCGAACCTGTTTCAAACCCTTCCCAGTCCTCTCTGCCCGGTTCATTGAAATGAACATGGCAGTCTATCGCACCTGGAAATACATATTGGCCGTCTGCCTGGATCATTGTAGCACCGCTCGCTTCAATATCTGAACCAATCTTGGTAATAACACCATTTTGAACTGCAATATCAGCTTCTTTAACGCCATCTGGCGTAACTGCCTTTGCACCTTTTATCACCATATCGTAAGCCATATTGATCCCCCCTATGTAAGGTTGACGATTTTTCATGTCAGTTTATGTAACACAATCTATTCTATTTTAACAGTTTACTGCTACTATGATCGTATTACATTAGCAAAACCGCTAGAAATCCTATTGAAAATTATTCACCTTAACCAATGTTTTGATAGAAAAGGAGAATGCATTATGAATATTTTTGATGTGATGAAAATACCGGCCTATGAAAATGCCAATTTAATCGCCGGAAAAGCAGGAGGAGAAAGAGAGGTTCAGCATGTCAATATGATGGACGCTCCTGATATCGCAGACTTTCTGCATAAGAATGAATTGCTCGTCACCACCGCGTATCACCTGAAGGATCACCCGCACCAGTTATCTGAGCTGATTCGGCAAATGGCAAAACGCGGCTGTGCGGGCCTCGGCATTAAAACAAAGCGCTACTTGGAGGATATCCCGAAAGAAATTATCGAGCTGGCCAATTCATACGCGTTACCAATTATTGAGCTTCCAGAGCATATCCGCCTCGGCGATATTGTGAATGCAACACTCAGCCACATTCTCGATATGCGTTCTAACGAGCTGCAGCAAGCCATTTACGCGCACAAAAAATTCACAAACCACATTATGAGCGGCAAGGGGCTGCAATCTCTCCTTAAAAAGGTGTCAGACCTCCTTCAGCTTCCCGTACTGCTGCTTGACCAACATGCCAAAATGCTGTCCGCATCCCATCAGATGTCATTTGAGACCGAAAAACTGAAAGGCACCCTGAGTACCGTATCCGGACCGTTTTTCACTTGTTTCTCTACGTTCTCGGATCGGAAAACGTATTCTGTTCTTCCTATTTATAATCACGAAAAAAACTGCGGCTACCTGCTCATACCGGACATGGTGCAGGCTAGCGATAAAGGGTTGATTCTCACCATTGAGCAAGCGGCCAACGTGATTTCCTTTGAACTGCTGAAGGAAAATGCGCTGAAGCAATTCGGCCGGCGGGCGCGCAATGAGTTTTTCAACAATTTTATTGAGCGCTCATTTACGTCAGACGACGAAATCAAAAACCGGGCAAAGGAATTTAAGCTGCGCTGGGATCAAAAATACATGTGCATTGCGGGAAAACTCGATCGAAATGACCAATCGATCAGCTTTACAGAAAATCAGCTCGCCTCTGACGGCGTATTCGAATTTCTTGAAGGTGAATTATCAACCTTCCCGTTTCCGCCTCACCTCTTTATTAAAGGAAATGTCGGCATTATTCTAATCGAGGCGACAGACAGCTGGAGTGAAATGCATGCCTCGGTGATCAGCTTTTTAGAGCAGTTTCAAACACAGGTCAGAGCCCAGTTTAAACGGACTGTGTCTTTTGGCATCAGCAATATATGCCAAAAGCTCATTGACGTTCCCGGCGCGTTCACTGAAGCTTCAGACGCTCTGCAATCAGGGCATTTGTCAAGAAGCACAGCGTTTATTCAGGTGTATCACGCAAAAGATGTGCCTGAGCTTCTCCGCCTTCTCCCGGTTGAGGATTTGAAGAAATTTTATAACTCCACGCTTCAAAGCCTCGCTGAAAAACAGCAGGAGGATCAAAGTCTGCTTCATACGCTGTCCGTGTATTTAGAGACACACTGCCAAATTTCCGAGACGGCCAAGCGTCTGTACGTTCATCGCAATACGGTCATCTACCGCCTTGAGAAATGTGAAGAGCTGCTGGGCAAAAGCTTAAAAGATCCTGAGACGACAATGCGTTTGCGGCTTGCCTTACGGATGCAGCGGCTAATCAGCTAATGTTTGTCACATTCTCTTACAAACCGAATTGTTTTTCGTCACTTTCAGCAATAACACCTGTCTTTTTCGGCTACAGTATCTAATGACACCTGGCAATCGGGACGCTATCATGTTACTAAAGTTCACATACAGAAGGAGGGACTCTGATGAAACAACAATCGTTTGCGGTGTTTACTCTTGGCCTTCAGCATGTGCTGGCCATGTATGCAGGTGCGATTTTGGTGCCCCTGCTTGTCGGCAGGGCGCTGAATGTAACATCTGAACAGCTGTCTTACCTGTTGGCGATTGACCTGTTAACATGCGGCGTCGCGACGCTTTTGCAAACCTTGCGCGGAGCATACATCGGCATCGGGCTACCCGTCATGCTCGGCAGTTCATTCGTAGCCGTCACCCCGATGGTTGCAATCGGCGCGAACTACGGCGTTCACGCCATTTACGGTTCAATCATCGCTACAGGGTTGTTTATCTTTCTGTTTGCGCGTTTTTTCGGCAAGCTGACCAAGTTATTTCCTCCTGTCGTAACAGGTACCGTTGTAACCTTAATCGGCCTTTCACTTGTTCCGACAGGTGTGAAAAATATGGCTGGCGGCGAAAAAATAAACGGCAGCGCCAACCCCGAATACGGTTCGCTCGAAAACCTTCTTCTCTCTGTCGGCGTCCTTGTCCTGATTTTAATCCTCAACCGTTTTCTCAAAGGATTCGCCCGAACGCTGTCCGTTCTGATTGGAATCGCTGCCGGAACAGCGGCAGCAGCCATCATGGGCAAAGTCAGCTTTTCTGCAGTCGCTGAAGCCCCACTCTTTCAAATCCCGAAGCCGTTTTATTTCGGAGCCCCTTCATTTGAAATCGGCCCAATCTTAACGATGCTGATCGTCGGAATCGTCATTATTGTGGAATCAACCGGCGTCTTCTACGCTATCGGAAAGATATGTGACAAATCTTTAACCGAAAAAGACCTAGTCAAAGGCTACCGAGCGGAAGGAATCGCCATTCTTATCGGCGGACTGCTCAACGCCTTCCCCTATAATACCTTTGCGCAAAACGCCGGCTTATTGCAGCTGACAAAGGTAAAAACGAGAAATATCGTCGTTACCGCAGGCTGTATCCTTGTCTGTCTCGGACTGATTCCGAAGATTGCAGCCCTTGCTTCTGCCGTTCCTGCGGCTGTGCTTGGCGGCGCGACCGTCGTCATGTTCGGCATGGTGATTGCGTCAACGTCAAAATGCTCAGCACAGCGGATCTCAAAAATCAATATCACCTGCTGACCATCGCATGCTCAATCGCACTCGGCATCGGCGCCAGCACGGTGCCCGGTATTTTCGCTGAATTCCCCGCTCCAATCCGGATTCTGGTCAGTGACGGCACTATCACAGGAAGCCTGACCGCCATTTTTTTGAATGTATTTTTCAGCTTGCGCGGCAAAAAAGAAAAAACAGCACAGAAAACTGAACTTCCGGTATTAGACCATACACTCGCATTAGAAAAAGAGGTGTAAAAAAGATGAAGGAACAGCACAATGCCTTTCAACTGATGATGCTAGGACTTCAGCACATGCTTGCCATGTATGCGGGAGCGATTCTCGTTCCGCTGATTGTCGGAGCGGCGATTGGGCTGAATGCGGGGCAGCTGACGTACCTAATTGCGATTGATTTGTTCATGTGCGGGGCGGCGACTCTTTTGCAGCTCTATAAAAACCAGTATTTCGGAATCGGCCTCCCCGTTGTGCTCGGATGTACGTTTACCGCGGTCGGACCGATGATTTCCATCGGCAGCACATACGGTGTCTCAGCCATATATGGCGCCATTATCGCCGCAGGACTGATTGTCGTCTTAGCCGCGGGCTTCTTCGGAAAACTTGTCCGTTTTTTCCCGCCTGTCGTGACCGGTTCAGTTGTCATGATCATCGGCATCAGCTTGATTCCGACGGCAATGAATAACCTGGCAGGCGGTGAAGGAAGCAAAGACTTCGGTTCACTTGACAACGTGCTCCTCGGCTTTGGCGTCACAGCTTTTATCTTATTGCTGTTTTTCTTCTTTAACGGCTTTATCCGCTCCATAGCGATTTTGCTCGGCCTTATCGCAGGAACAGCGGCCGCATTCTTTATGGGAAAAGTCGATTTTTCTGACGTCGTGGAGGCGTCCTGGCTTCATGTTCCGTCTCTGTTTTATTTCGGCCCGCCAACTTTTGAGCTGCCAGCTGTTGTCACGATGCTTCTCGTTGCCATTGTCAGCCTGGTTGAATCGACAGGCGTTTACTTTGCTCTCGCCGATATCACAAACCGCAGGCTGTCGGAGAAAGATCTGGAAAAAGGCTACCGGGCGGAAGGGCTTGCGATTGTGCTTGGCGGCTTATTTAACGCGTTTCCCTATACAGCCTTCTCGCAAAATGTCGGTATCGTTCAGCTTTCAAAAATGAAAAGTGTCAACGTCATTGTCATCACAGGAATCATGCTGATGGGGATTGGACTGGTCCCAAAAGCCGCGGCATTGACAACAGTGATTCCACCCCCAGTTCTCGGCGGCGCGATGATTGTCATGTTCGGCATGGTCATTTCTTACGGGATCAAAATGCTTTCTATTGTCGATTTCGATACGCAAGGCAACCTTCTGATCATCGCCTCTTCCGTCAGCTTAGGGCTTGGCGCCACAACCGTTCCCGCGTTGTTTTCATCTCTTCCGGGCGCGGCCTCAGTTTTGGCTGGAAGCGGAATTGTAATCGGCAGTTTGTCGGCAATTGCACTGCACGCTTTTTTTCAAACCAATCAGCAAAATAGTGTGAAATAAAAACGTAAAGGAAGATGCCAATGTTCACAATGGATGACCTGAACCAAATGGACATACAAACACTGACAGACACGCTTGGATCTATTTTTGAACACTCTTCATGGATTGCGGAGAAAGCCGCGGCATTGCGGCCATTTTCTTCCCTATCTGATCTTCACCACAAAATGACCGGCATTGTAAAAGCCGCGGACCGCCAGACACAGCTTAATTTAATCAATAAGCACCCCCGGCTCGGAACAAAGAAAACAATGAGTGTTACCTCGGTAAGAGAGCAGCAAAACGCGGGGCTCAGTAAACTTGAACAAGAGGAATACGAGGAGTTTCTCAAGCTGAATGAATGCTACTATGAACGCTTCGGCTTTCCTTTTATTTTAGCTGTAAAGGGAAAAACGAAACAGGACATTCACCAAGCCCTGCTGGAAAGGCTTGAGAACGAACGAGAAACGGAGTTCCAGCAGGCCCTTAAAGAAATTTACCGCATCGCCCGCTTTCGGCTGGCGGACATCATAACTGAAAAAGGAGAGACGCAAATGAACAGAACTATGTCTTATGGCAAAGGAAATGTATTTGCATACCGAACGTGTTTAAAGCCGCTCACAGGTGTACGGGAAATTCCAGAGTCTTCTTTTACAGGGAGAGACAATACTGTCGTCGGAATTGATGTGACATGCGAAATTAGCGGAGATGCCTTTCTGCCATCATTTATAGACGGAGATAATACACTCGTCGTGGCTACAGACTCAATGAAAAACTTTATTCAGCGCCATCTCGCTTCCTATGAAGGGACGACAACCGAGGGATTCTTACACTATATGGCTCACCGATTTTTAGATACCTATTCTCATATGGACACGATCACTTTGACAGGCGAAGACATTCCGTTTGAGGCGATGCCTGCATACGAGGAGCAAGAACTCGGCACAAGCCACCTCGTCTTTAGAAGATCACGCAATGAACGCGCTCGGTCTGTGCTGAAAGCAGAACGAACCGGGGATACTTTAACGATCACAGAGCAGTACAGCGAAATCATGGATCTTCAGCTCGTCAAGGTGAGCGGCAACTCCTTCGTCGGCTTTATTCGAGACGAATTTACAACTCTCCCGGAAGACGGCAACCGTCCTCTATTTGTCTATTTAAACATCAGCTGGCAGTATGAAAATACAGATGACGCACGTGCCACGGATCCCGCCCGCTATGTTGCGGCCGAACAAGTTCGCGACCTGGCGAGCACCGTTTTTCACGAGCTCGAAACCCCTTCAATCCAAAATTTAATCTATCATATCGGCTGCAGAATACTAATGAGATTCCCGCAGCTCACGGATGTCAGCTTCCAATCCCAAAATCACACATGGGACACGGTCGTTGAAGAGATCCCAGGGTCGAAAGGAAAAGTCTACACCGAACCGCGCCCGCCATTCGGTTTCCAGCGCTTTACCGTGACAAAAGAAGACGCTGAGAAAGAAAAACAGAAAGCCGCTGAAGCATTAGGGAGCCTGAAGGCCTGATGGGAAAGCTGACAACCCATATCTTAGATTTAACCTGCGGCAAACCCGCGGCGAACGTAAAAATTGACTTGAAGCGGCTGGGCGAAGAGGTCATCCTTGTTAAAGAGGCCTTCACCAACGATGACGGCCGAGTCGATGCTCCGCTGCTGGCTGGTGAAGAGCTGGTGTCTGGAGAGTATGTGATAGACTTTCATGCAGGAGACTATTTTGCCAGTAAAAATGTGAATACGGCCGACCAGCCGTTTTTAACCATAGTTACCGTCCGTTTTCATCTAGCAGATTCAGATGCGAATTATCACATCCCGCTTTTGCTGTCGCCATTTGGTTATCAGGTGTATCGAGGGAGTTAACATGTCAAGCCCGGCCTTCAAGGCCGGGCATTTTTATTTTTTTGAACTCATTTTAGCGATCAGCCGTATATAGTAACGAAACCAAGTTTCGAGGTGGGGTATGGACATTCTTTCAGATGAAGAATTAATGGAGAAAGTAAAACAAAAGGATATTGAGGCCTACAACAGTTTATATACCCGTCACGCTCAAAAAACATATCAATTTATATTTTTGTACATCCGCCAAAAACAGGCGGCTGAAGATCTTCTGCAGGAAACTTTTATCCGGGTGTATGTAAAATGCCACAGCTACAAAAGCGAAAAAGCAAGCTTTCGTACCTGGCTCCATCAAATCGCTCACAGACTATGTATTGATTATTACCGAAAGCATTCAAAATTTAAATGGCAGCAGATGGAATTGGACGATTATTCAGAAGAAAACCAGAGAACCATTGAGCAAAATATACAAAATAAAATATTGATTCAACAGTATTTAGGACAGCTGCCTGACAAAGAGCGATCAATTCTGATTCTTGCCTATTATCAGGGGTTTACAGGCAAAGAAATTTCTCACATTCTCAACATACCGGAAGGAACAGTCAAATCAAAGCTTCATTATTCACTAAAGAAGCTGAACAAATCCATTGAAAAGGAGCTGAATGACTCATGAAAGAGCATGATGAAGTAAAAAGAATGATTGAAGGATTACAAGAACACATGCCCGAGCTGAATGAATTGCTGGACATGAACCGCGTGCCTCTTCCAGAACATATAGCAACATCACCTCCTCCACCGATGACTTGGTTTGACCGTTTGAGCCATTGGCTTGCTTACCCTAGCTGGCAGCTTCCAGACCTTTTCTCAATCCGTTCTGTTGCTCAAGTGATTACGATTTTGCCGATTTTATCCGGGAGCATAGCAGCGCAAATACTTTTTTTCTTATTTTTAGGAAGGTGATCATATGACAAGCGGCACTGTGATAGGACTAATAAGCGGCGCGGCGGCTCTTACTGTCGGCACACTGGGCGGAGTAATGGGGTCTGCGTTTAATCGGCAGATTGTAAACTCAATTGGAATGAACTCACTTCCGAAGAGCCCCAAACAGAAATATGCGCTGATTGCAAAACATTGCAGATTTTTAGGAGAATGGAATCGGTTTGACAGCTATAATGTGTTTGTCCTTTTTTTGGGGATCCTGTTCCTGATTGGTGCAGGTGTGTTATTGATTGTAAGATTCGAAACGGGCGGAACCCCTTTCCAAGACACACTTCAGCTCGCTTTTTTGGTTAACTCTCTCACCTGGATCGCCGTTTCCTCAATTTTACTGTTAGGACGGCTTGTACAATTAATCCATATCTATAAATACGCTATTCAGAATGTTAATAAGGAGGACATAACTATTACCCAGACAAAAGAACATCAAAATAAAAACAAATTCTCTTTATATTGGGTCATCAATTCAGCAGCAACGATTCTGTTTATTGGCGGAGGCCTTCTGCTGCTTCAATACCCTGTCGTTTTTTTTAGTCTGGCAGGCGCCTACTTTTTGTTTATGTTTACTTTCAACTCGGTTTATCATAAAAACAAGCGAAAATAAAGAACTTCAGCTTTTAAGCTGAAGTTCTTTTTTATTATTTTATACCGGTTGTGTTTTTTGATATTTGACCGAGCAAAGCTCCAAGATAAGCCTCTTCTATCGGCCACACCCCTAAACGGTTATTCATCATATGAATATAATGGAAGGACAAGTGAGAAGCTGTCGTCCTAATCTTTTCAGACGCTTGAATCTGTGAAAAACCCTCTCTAGCATATTGTCCGGCTTTTATAAACGTGACTCTCTTTTCCCGTAGCTCAACTCGTTTCTAATCCTGCAAGCAGACCGCAGAATCCCGCCGTACCCGGTACACCGGCACAAATTCCCCGCCAGCCCTTTCATTAGTTGAATATGCATCTTTCTATTTTTATTTTGTTAGTCCTTCTGATAAACACTCAATCATTTTTTTTATCATTTTGGAGAAAGTTGGTTCTCCAATTTCTTGACGATGTAAAGGAATAAGTATGGTTGTTCGAAAAAGCCCAATAAGTACTTCAGGATCATCTTCTGTTACACCGTTTTCTTGTAGGAATTTTATAAAATTCAGAGATCTGTCTAAATCCTCTTTTGCATGATTTTCTATAAGATCTCTAGGAAGTCTTTTCACAATTCGTTCATATTCACCTCTTTGATAAAGACTTTGTAGAAATGGATTCTGTTCTATAGTTTTGAATGATATTTCAAAAAAGCGAATTAAAAGGTCTTTTGCCGATAGTGGTTCATGCATAATTTCTGAAATAATCTTCTCTTTTATGTTTTCCTCTCTTCTTAATACTGCGTAAAACAACTCTTCTTTTGATGAAAAATATGTATAAAAAGAACCTTTTGCAATTCCACATGCATTAACTATGTCATCAATACTGGTTTTAGCGAATCCATATTGAGTAAAAAGTTCTTTACTTTTATTAAGAAGCTCTTCATGTATGTGTTTTCTTTGTTCAGAAGTAATTCTAGCCATAATTCATCTCCCCTAATTCAATTTGACTATTTGTATACTTTTAGTCATTTATCTGTTAAATTTATTTTATTGTATGCTTTATAGTTTGTAAATACATAAACACTATTCAAAAAAAGTGGTAGTTTATACTTAACGAGGTGGAAAGGACATGAGTATAAAGGATAATTTATCTATTCGTGGATTTGTTGCATCGGGATTTGAATCAGTAAAGGAAGAATTCATTAGAAACTTCTCTAAGAGAGGTGAAGTTGGAGCTGCTTTTTCTGTATACATTAATAATGAAGTGGTCGTTGATTTATGGGGAGGATATCGAAACCGACATACGCGTAAAGAATGGAAAGAAGATACACTTGTTCAAGTGTTTTCTGCTACAAAAGGATTTGCTGCGCTAGCTTTATGTTTAGCACATTCTAGGAGTTATATTAACTTCGATGAAAAGGTTAGTACATATTGGCCTGAGTTTGCTCAGAATGGAAAGGAGAGCATAACTGTTAGACAACTTCTAGCACACCAAGCTGGCCTTTCACCTCTAAATAATCTAGGAATTGATGTATTAGAAGACTTAGATACTTCTCGTTTATCAGTTTCCCTTGCTACAAGTAAACCTGCCTGGGATGTTGGAAAAATTCATGGCTATCATGCCTGGACAATTGGAACCTTGATTGGAGAACTGATTAAAAGAACAGACCCAAAACATCGAACTTTGAAAGATTTCTTTCAAGAGGAGATAGCAGAGCCATTAAATGCGGAGTTTTATATTGGACTTCCTGCAAGTATTTCTGAAAAGAGAATAACAACTATTGAGGGGATAAATCACCCGATTCAGTTACTTAGGGGAATAAAAAATTACCTAGAAAAATGCTGTTTGGTTTTCTTAACCCAAGGTCATTAGTAGCTACAAGTTTAGTAGACCCAAAAAAATTTGTAGCAAATGAAAATTTTAATCATCGTCCTATTTTATCTATAGAATTTCCTTCAGGAAATGGAGTAGGACAAGTTAGAGCAATGGCAAAAATTTATGGAGCTTTTGTTAGTGGTGAAAAAATACTTGGATTAAGTAAAGAAACATTAAAAGAATTAAAAAAAGAAGCTGTTCCTCCAAAGTCAGGTTATTATGACCATGTGAACTGTATAAACATAGCTTATTCTTTAGGATTTTGGAAGCATTTTTCTGGCATGAAATTCGGAAGAAGTGAAAGCTCTTTTGGTCATCCTGGTGCAGGAGGATCGTTTTGCTTTGCCGATCCAGATGAAAGATTGGGTTACGCTTATGCAATGAATAAACATGGATTTGGAATGGCTAATGAACCAAGAGAACTTGCGTTAAGAGAAGCTTTGTATAGTTGTCTATAAAAAATAAAAGTACACAAAGTATCAGAGATAATTTTAGTTATATTTAAAGGTAAAATATCAAGCATTGAACAATCAATCTTACTATATCTACTTTGATAAGTTTAAACTTTCCAAATTAAATAAGAAACCTATATTATTGATATAATGTTGTTCAAATTGTTATTGAATTTTCTCATATTTTTGTCGCCAGACATTATCCACGACACTGGACTCCCTTCACAATCAAAGCCCCACACGCTTCACTTGAAATGACTATGAGGTATATCATTTATTGGATAGTGCTAAGCGTAAAGTATTTGAAAATTATGTACAATAAGGATAAATAAGAAAAAATATATCTGCTTTATCTCTTCTCTTTTGTCATATATAATGTGCTTTTGCAAAATACAGTGTCTAGTATAGTAGTCGAGAAAGTTAATGAAGGAAAACCTCTTGATCGTCTCATAATTTTAGAAATAAACTTCTCAGATTAATGAGTCCGGCTTTAAGAGCCGGACTTCATTTTCTCCCTGTTTAATTCTTTTCTAATCCTCCAAGCAGACCGCAGAATCCCGCCGTACCCGGTACACCGGCACAAATTCCCCGCCAGCCCTTCTTCTATATCTTCGTCAGTAGGTTGAGGGTTTTCCTGAAACAGTGCCTTTATTGCCATTATCATTCCAGAAGTGCAGTACCCGCATTGGAAGCCGCCTTCTTCCAGGAAAGCGGTTTGGCAGATATCCAGATCTTCTTTTTGGATTCCCTCGATTGTTGTAATGGAATGGCCGTCCGCTTGGTATGCCATGGTCATACATGCATTGGCAAGCTTGCCGTCGAGCAGGACAGAACATGCTCCGCAGCGGCCGATCCCGCAGGACACCTTTGTTCCGGTCAGCTGACATTCCTTTCTAAGCAAATCACTCAGACGTGTCGTAGGAACGGCGGCAACCTCATACTCCTGCCCATTCACGGTCATCCGCAACTGTTTCTGTTTTACAGGAAACGGCCCGGCTTCTTTTACGTCCATTCCTTCATCCCCTTTCTGTCTATCGCGTCAAGCAGCTCTTCCCTTGAAATCGGCAGTTTGTTTATCCAGCAGCCGACCGCATCGTGCACAGCCTTTACAATCGCTGGGGTGATAGTGATTGTCCCAATTTCTCCGACACCGCGCGGGCCGTGCGGATCACCTTCCATCAGCTCTTCTATCGCGGTCAATTTCATTGCCGGAACATCTTTGAATCCTGGAATTAAATATTGATCCAAATTCTCCGCCGCATAACGGCCGTCCGTCATTTTGGCTTCCTCCATCAGCGTATACCCGAGCGCCATGGCAGCGCCTCCTTCAATTTGACCTCGATAGCCCTGCGGACTGACAACCGGACCTGCCGCAATGGCGTGCTCACAATCTATCACTTTGACATCGCCTGTTAATAGATCTACCTCCACCTCAACAGCGGCCGCTCCAAATGAGTAGAGAAAATGGCCGCCTACCACAGGATCAGGCGTTGTCGGAAAATCGAATGCTGTTTCCTCTGCCAAAGGACCTTTTTCAGCCAACGCCTTATACGTCACTACGAGCTCTCTGGTGTTTTTGTCACACAAGCCTGCGCCGCCTAAAATAAGGCTTTCCGCCTCGCAGCCGTTCCACTCTGCCGCCCGTTTTTTCAACTGAGACAGAAACGGCTTCTTCAAACGCTGGATCGCGTGCCACACCATGCTTGTGCCGCGGGATGCGGTGGAGGAGCCTGACTTCGGCACCTTTGCGGTATCCCCAATGACAATGGAAATATCTTCTGCAGCACAGCCCAGCCCCTCGGTGACAATATGTTCAATTGCGGCTAGAATCCCCTGTCCGCACTCTTCAAATCCGAACGAAGCTGTGATTTTGCCGTCACTTGAAAGGGACAAACGGCCTCCTGCTGAATCCATTCGGCCATAGCCCAGCCCGCCGCCGTGCATCGTAATTGCCGCTCCCTTGCCTCTCCGTATATACCCTGAGTTTTGGTGTTTTCTTGTGAGTATGGAAGATTCAGAAATGGCATTCAACACCTGTGCAGCTCCGTCAGTCGGTGCAATCCGGTGCTCAAGCGGTCCCAAGTCATGCGGTTTTCTGATATTTTTTCTTCTCAGCTCCAGGGGATTGATGCCGAGCATGCCGCTGAGACGATCAAGATGGGATTCGAGGGCAAATGTGATTTGATTGCCGCCAAAGCCCCGAAATTCACCCGCCACCCCGTTGTTCGTGAACACAGAAATCCCTTCAGTCCGGATATTAGGAATACGGTAAGGCCCCGCGGCGTGCTCAACAGAAAAGTCAAGAACTGCCGGTCCGAGCGTAGCGTAAGCGCCTGTGTCCGCCACAATTTTCACATCATGGGCCAAAAGCTTTCCCGCATGATCCGCACCCGTTTTTATCGTAATCTTCATCGGATGGCGTTTAATGCCAGAACGTACAGATTCCTTTCTGGTCTGATGGATTTTGACAGGAAGTCCGCTTTTCAAGGACAAAAGCGCAGCATACGGCTGGATATTCAGCTCATCCTTCCCGCCGAACGAGCCGCCCATCGGACTCGACACAACCCTGATTTTTTCTTCAGAAATGTCAAAAATACGGGCAAGTTGAAAACGGTCTTTATAGCCATGCTGCGTACCTGCATACATCGTAAAGCCCCCATTGTCTTCAGGAACGGCTACGCCGCCTTCCGTTTCCATATACGTATGCATCTGCCGCGGCAGCTCATAGGTTTCTTCAAGAACCGTATCAGATGCTTGAAATCCTTTTTCAACATCGCCGTGTGAAAAAAATGCGCGGTGCAGGATATTTCCGCCCTCGTGCAGTTTTTGCGCGTCCGTACGAAGCGCTTTTTCTGGTGAATCAATGATCTCCAGTTCTTTATACTCAATATGAATCAGCTCCAGCGCCGCTTCCGCGATTTCCTCCGTTTCCGCAGCAACTGCGGCGATCGCATCTCCGACATACCGCACCCTGTCCTTACATAAAACCGGCTGATCAGGGATGACAATGCCAAATCGGTTTACACCGGGAACGTCTTTATGAGTGACAACTGCCCGCACACCTTCCATTTCTTCAGCTTTCATGGTGCAAATCGACACAATCTCCGCATGAGGATAAGCGCTTCTCAGCACTTTGCCATACAGCATGCCTGGAAAGTCAAGATCGGTCATATATTTTAGTTCCCCTGTGACCTTTCCTCTTCCATCCGGCCTGATTCTTGACGGTTTGTTGATCATCATTTACTCCCCTCTCTCCGCCATCAGCTCTGCCATGATGACGTTGGCAGCGGCTTTTTTTCTGTATGCCGATGACATAAAAGCATCTGCGGAGAACGGCAGCTCGTGGATAAGCGTTTTGTACAGCTCATGCGGGTCCCACCCTGGTGCCATCCGTTTCGCTTCGCTGTCCAATAATCTCTCAGGTGTGATATCGGCATGGCCAGCGGCGAGACGTATGGCGCCGCACTTCAAAAAACGTCCAGCTACAACAGCAACCGCTCCTGTAAAAGCCTGGCGCCTCCCAAGCTTGCGGTAAAACACACGCTCTCCCTCCGTACGCGGGATGATGACACGCGTGACGATAGCAGTTCTAAGGTCTTCATCTATGAGCCAATCGCCAAGCGGCAACCTGATCAGTTCCTTTTGATACACGATAAGCTCAGCATCAAGCACAAGCAGGAGGGGAATCAAATCACCGATTTTACTCGCGATGTTGCCGCCAATCGTGGCCCTGCTTCGGATTCCTGGTGCGGCGACAGCGGAAGCAGCGTCGCTGAAACAACCGAGCGCACTCTTGATCAGAGGATTCTTTCTGCATTCACTCAGCGTTGTTAGCGCCCCGATCGACAAGTGGGTGTCACTGGCGCTGATTCCTCTCATTTCGTTGATTCCTTCAAGACTGACGAGATGCTGTTTCGGAAAAATCCCTTTGTCCCACTGAAGCTGAAGCAGCGTGCTGCCCGATGCGATACATACATCCGGGGCAAGCTGCTCCAAAAGTGAATAGGCTTCACCCAGCACTGACGGCCTCCATAATTGAATATTCATCCTTGCTTTTGTCACTTGTCCGTTCAAATCATCAACCTCCTCACCATCTCGTATTCCTCCGGTGTATCAATGTCTTTCAACTCAGAGCTTGTCATTGCCTCCAAAACGGCTCCTGTTCCAAGCTGTCCGCTTTTTAGGAGCCTGCGAGCCCCCTCATCTCCCTTTAACTCCTTTAGATAAGGAAAACAAGCCGATGAGAAATAGATTGGCGGGGCGAACGCGCCTAAAGACGAAGACACGGCAAATGACTCAGGAGCCATTGCCACAAGGGCATTGAGATGTTTGACGGAAAGCTGCGGCTGGTCGGCTAATAATATGACAACGCCCTCCGCTCCCATGCTTTCTGCTTTTCTCACCCCGCTGCTGATTGAATGCCCTTGCCCTTTTTCAGCTTCTTGACAAACATGCAGGCTCCAGCGTTCTCGAAAAGGCGGCGTATGATATAGCGCTCCCATCCACTCAAGGGAAGCACGTTCAGTCCTCTCGATGATCAGCACGTGATCAAGGCGGGACAAAAGAGCGTTTTTCAAAGAAAGCGAGCCGATGGTTTCTCCCTTTAACGGCAAAGCTAGCTTGTTTTGGCCCATCCTTTTGCTTTTGCCGGCAGCAAGAAACACTCCGATAATATAGGGTCTTCTCATACAACCGCCAGCCGTTTTCTTGTTTGAATGATTTCCGCGACAACGCTGACGGCAATTTCTTCGGGGCCTTCCGCACCGATTTTCAGCCCGACCGGACTGTAAAAGTGAGCAGGCGGCTGTTTTCCGTTCAGCAGCCGCTTCGTACGGTTTACCGAGCCCAACAGTCCGATATAATGAAGATGTTGAGAAAATAAGAAGTCGATGATTGCTTGGTCGTGCTGAAAATGGTGGGTTGCCACAACAGCTGCATCATGCGGGTAAAACTGAAATTCACTGAGCATTTGTTCCGGTAAAGCGGTGATCAGCCGATCCGCTTTTGGGAATTGAGAGGGTGTGCAATATGCAGGACGCCAATCTGACACGATAACAGAAAACCCTGTATCAGCCGCCAAATTGGCAAGCGGCACAACATCCGGCCCCGCTCCAAACAGAATGAGACGCGGCTTCGGTTCAATTCGCTGAATAAATATGTTGGTTGATGGATTATTATGCGGTAAATGAAGCGTTGAAACGGTACGTTGTATGTCTTGCAGAGGCGCGTCCGGCCAGTTCCCAAATTGCTTGTTCTCCGACAGAAATACATAACGGGAGGAGCCAAGCTGCGTAACGGCTGTGACAGCTTTGCCAGAATGAAGGCAGTCCCTCACTCTTTGATAGTGCCTTCTTTTTTCCTGAGTGATTCGCTCCGCATGAATATGAATAATGCCGTTGCATCCGGCTCCCATGCCCCAAGAAAGATCGTCCTCCGCCCGCATGTCATATGGAATCAGCGCTGATGTCAGCTGATCGCCCAGTTCACTAATTCTATGGAGCAAATCTTCTTCCACACACCCGCCGCTCAGCAATCCGACCCGTTCGCCATTTTTCTTATAGAGCATAGAAGCGCCTGCTTTTTGATACGCAGAGCCTTCAACTTGAACAATTGTCGCCAGCACAGCCTCATCCTGATCTTCCAAGAGCGCATCTAACACCATGTGCAAATTTCCCAATGCCGCATCCTCCTCTCAAAAATGTAAGAAACAACAAGTTCAGCATGGTTTTATAGGTAACTTGTATAAAGAATAGATGATGGAAGGAAAAATGACTCATGCTTCGTCAGAAAATGCAACACAGGGAAAGAGAATTTGTAAAAAGAGTCAAACGAAGAAAAACAGATTGGAGAAAAGGCGAAATCGCATCACTAAAAAAGCTTGCGGCGTTCCGCAAGCTTTTCTTTATACCGCTGCCTGGCGGCCAGCGTTTTCATACACATCAAGCGCTGCTTGGAGGGCTTTACCTGTTTCGATCCCTGCGCCATGTCTCAGCAGCACAGCCTCTAGCCCGGCAAGCACGAACAGCACGTTTTCTTTTCTGCAGCTGTAGCCCATCGTGCCAATTCTCCAGATCTTTCCCGCCAGCGGGCCGAATGAGCTGGCGATTTCGATGCCGAATTGCGCCAACAGCATGTGGCGAACAGACTCGCCGTCAATGCCGCCGGGGATTTCTACACAAGTGACAACAGGCATTTTGCAGCTGTCATCTCCAAACAGCTTCAGCCCCATTGCCCTAATCCCTGCTGCTAATGCGGCCTCATGGAGGTGATGCCGCTCAAAACGGGCTTCAAGACCTTCTTCAAGCACTAGCCTTACACCCTCACGCAAGGCGTAAAGCATCGTCGTCGCTTCTGTATGATGATTGAGCCGTCTTTCGCTCCAATAATCCTCAAGCTGGCTCAAATCAAAATAATTGCTTGTAATCGGCCGGTTTCCTGAAAGCGTTGCCCTGTCAGCTTGTGTCGCAATCCCGCGTTCCACCTTTTTACGCGCCGCAATCACATCCGCCACCCGCTCATTATATGTAATCGGCGCCATTCCCGACGGAACAGACAAGCACTTTTGTGTGCCGCCGATAGCCGCGTCAATCTTCCAATCATCGACTTTAACCTCGCAGCCGCCAATCGTCGCAACTGCATCGACGATGAACAATACATTCTGGGCGCGGCAGGCTTCGCCGATTGCTTTCAGCGGGTGAATCCGCCCTGTCGATGTTTCCCCATGTACCATTGCCACAATTTTCGGCTTCACTTTTTTCATTTCCCGTATGATGTCATCCGGGTCAAAAACCATTCCCCATTCACACTCAAGCGTATGAACATTCGCCCCATAACGCTCCGCAATTTCAGTCAGCAAATAACCGAAGCGCCCATAAATGGGAATGAGCACATCATCTTCCGGCTCGATCACACTCGCCAGCACCGCTTCGATTCCCGCGCGTGAAGTACCGTCAATCGGATATGCCCAGCGGTTTTTCGTTTGGAACAGCTCCCGAAGCATCTCCATCGTTTCATTCATGATACCTGTAAACGCTGGATCAAATTGGCCGACAATCGGGGTACTCATCACTCTTAATACACGCGGATCAACCTCAACAGGGCCCGGCGTCATAATCGTTCTTAACGGGGTACATAATTCTTTTCTGCCTGACACAGCCATTCCTCCTTTACTTTATCAGTAAGCCAATTTATATAATAAATCAGTCAATGCGCGGACACCGATCTCAAGCTGTCTGGCTGAGGTATATTCCTTCGGAGAGTGGCTGATGCCGCTGCGGCTTGGCACAAACAGCATACAAGCCGGATAGCGCCTTCCGATCATTTGTGCATCATGCCCTGCTCCGCTCACCATTTCTTCACAGCTGATTCCGTTTTCTGCCGCTGTTTCAAAAGCCGCGGCCCTCAGCCTTTCATCCATCGGCACAGGCTCTATCCGCATATATTCATCAATCATGGCGCGAATTCCTTTTTGATGGCAAATGCCGTTGATCAAAGCAGCCATATCTTCATGAAATTGCTCCAGCACGTGCTGATGCTGATGGCGAATATCGATTGAAAACTGCACGCGGCCCGGTATGACATTGGCTACATTGGGCTCTGCCGTTATTTTTCCGCATGTCAGACGGAGCTCATCCGGCTGCTCTTCCGCCCGCAGCAGCAGCTCGTGAATAATATGGCTGCTTGCTGCAAGCGGGTCCTTACGCCATTTCATAGAGGTGGTTCCCGCGTGATTGCATTCCCCCTCCAGCGTGACGAGATATCGCCTCTGCCCCGCAATACTAGTGACAATGCCGAGGTCGCGTCCTGACATTTCCAATGTCTGTCCCTGTTCAATATGAAGCTCAACAAAAGTGCTGATATCTGTCCTATACGCTGACTGAAACATGCCTTTGCCAAAACCGTTCTCATACATCGCAGTTTGCAGGGAGACTCCTGATTCGTCTCTCGGTTCTCCTGCATCCTGTACTGAAAAAACGCCCGTCATATTCCCCGATCCCCAATAGGTCATCGGAAAGCGGCTGCCCTCCTCCTCACATAAGGAGACTGCTTCGAGTGTTTTTTTCGGCGGTCCGTACGTTTCTTTGAGCCGCTTTATCGCGAGCATTGCCGCAAGAACGCCATAGGCGCCGTCATACTTTCCCCCATTGATGACAGTATCGATATGTGAACCGGTTACAATCACTTCATCCGGGGACTGGGTGCCCGAAAGCCTTCCAAAAACATTGCCGACATCGTCGAATCTTGTTTCAAGGCCGAATGAAGACATTTCCGTCTTGACTGCGAGCTGCGCGTCCATCCACTCTTTTGTGTACAAAAGCCTCGTTACGCCGCCATCCGCAGATGCGCCGTATTGGGCGAGCCATTCAATATAATCTGTGATGCTGTTTTTAACTGAAAGCTTTTGCTTTTCCATGTACTCCCCCCTCTGGCCGTTATGGTGCCTTCATTATAGAAGGAGGAACTCGATAGTTCATTGACAGAATAACCAAAAAAACGTTTATTTTTTAGTCACAGTATCTATCCTGCACAATAGCAACCAAGGGGCTAGTTTACAATTTTAATAAAAAATATACAAAATGACACTTCTATCCTCGGTTCCATTTTTAGATAATAGACATGATCTGATAAAAGGAGGGCAAGTGATGACAAAAATAACAAGGTTTCTGCCGCTCGTCTGTGTATTACTGATTTCCGGATGGTTTGCACCTGCCGCATCAGCAATCCCGCAAACCAACGCATTGAGCCTGAATGACCGATTAGCGTCTCCCCCTTCAGGAACCGTGGGCCTTCTCTCATTAGCCGCTCCCGCCGCACCCTACACTGACACAGATACCTATTATGAAGGGGCTGAAGGAAAAACAGGAGAATCGCTAAAAAGCACCCTGCACAGCATCATCAGCGGACACACGATGTTGTCCTACAGCGAAGTATGGAACGCGCTGAAAGAAACCGATGAAGACCCGAGAAACCCGAATAACGTCATCCTGCTCTATACGAATGAATCGCGGTCGAAAAACCTGAACGGCGGCAATGTCGGCGATTGGAACCGCGAGCATGTCTGGGCGAAATCTCATGGCGATTTTGGCACAAGCAAGGGACCTGGCACCGACATTCATCATTTGCGCCCAGCTGACGTTCAAGTCAACAGCGCCAGAGGGAATTTGGATTTTGACAACGGCGGCACAGAACATGCGAAAGCGCCCGGAAATTATTATGACGGAGATTCATGGGAGCCCCGCGATGATGTGAAAGGTGATGTCGCCCGCATGCTGTTTTACATGGCCGTCCGTTACGAAGGTGATGACGGGTACCCTGATCTTGAACTGAATGATAAAACAGGCAACGGTTCAGCCCCTTATCATGGAAAACAATCCGTCCTCCTCGAATGGAATAGACAGGACCCGGTTGATGACCGTGAGAGAAAAAGAAATGAAATCATTTATGAGAAATATCAGCACAACCGCAATCCATTTATCGACCACCCTGAATGGGCTGACGAAATCTGGCCGTAAGAAAAAGGTGCTCCTAAAAAGGAGCACCTTTCCTAATACACAGCCTCTTCTGTCTCCGCATCGAAAAAGACGACGTGATCCATTTTCACTGTCAGCTGGATCGAATCGCCTGCGGCAATTCGCGTGTTTCCGGCCAGACGGACCGTGAGCCGCTCGCCCCCAGTCATGACATGTACAATTTGCTCTGATCCCAGATTTTCATTCACTTCCACCTTCGCTTTAAACACTGAATCAAACAGTTGATCATTTTCAGCCATTTGTGTGATATGCTCCGGCCGGACGCCGGCAATTATCTGCTCTCCGGCATATCCCTTTTCTTTAAGCCGCTTGGCTTTTTCTTCAGGAATATGAAGCCGGATCGAAGGGTTTGCAAAAAACAGCTCGCCATGCTGCTCTTCAATGGCGCCCTTCAGAACGTTCATTCCGGGGGAGCCGATAAAGCCTGCGACAAACAAATTTGCCGGGTGATGATAAATGTCATGAGGTTTCGCTACTTGCTGGATTTCCCCTTCATTCATTACGACAATCCGATCGCCCATTGTCATCGCTTCGGTCTGGTCATGCGTGACATAAATAATGGTCGCCTCTAAACGCTGGTGCAGCTTGCTGATTTCTGTCCGCATCGTCACTCTCAGCTTCGCATCCAGATTGGAAAGCGGCTCGTCCATTAAAAAGACCTTCGGTTCCCTCACAATTGATCTGCCAAGCGCCACCCTTTGCCGCTGCCCGCCAGAGAGCGCCTTCGGTTTTCTCTTCAGCAAATGCTCAATCTCTAGAATTCTGGCTGCCGCATGAACCCGCTCAGCAATTTCCTCTTTCGGCATCTTTCTGAGCTTTAGTCCAAACGCCATATTATCAAAGACCGTCATATGAGGATAAAGCGCATAGTTTTGGAATACCATCGCAATATCACGTTCTTTCGGCGGGAGATCATTGACCCGTTCCCCATCGATGAGGAGGTTTCCTTCAGAGATGCTTTCCAGCCCCGCCACCATACGCAGCGTTGTCGATTTTCCGCATCCTGACGGCCCCACCAGCACCAAAAGCTCCTTATCCTTTACATCTAAATCAAAGTCCTTCACCGTTAATTGTGAGTGATATGATTTTTTGACATGTTCAAATGTTAAAGCAGCCATCAGAAATTCCTCCTATCTTTTGATCTGTTATTTCGTCACTGGAAACAACTTGGTCTTTCTGTTATTTTTAGAGTAATCGATTCCTATTTTTGCTATATTTCTAAAATGAAAAATGTAAATTTGTATTATAACGTCATAATACATTATAATATAACTAATAGGTTAAAAGGAGGCTACCCTTTGTTAAACAACGGAAGTTCTACACCTTTATACATTCAGCTAAAACAAATCATCACTGATGACATCAAAAAGGGCGTGTATTCCCCAACCGCCAAGCTGCCTACTGAAAACGAACTTTGCAGCAAGTATAATGTCAGCCGCATTACCGTCAGGAAAGCCATTCTCGATTTAGTTGAAGAAGGCTATCTGATCCGGCAGCAGGGAAAGGGAACGTTCGTTAAAAGCCCTAAATTAAAACGAGAGCTGATTGCAGTAAACGGCTACTCAGAATTTATGGAATCAACCGGCAAAAAACCGAAGCATCAGGTGCTGTCCCATAAGATCATTCCGGCGGCAAAACCCATTGCCGAAAAGCTGCAAATCAATCCCGAGAGCCCTGTCGTTGAATTAAAACGGATTTTATATAACGATGATCAGCCGCTCACCTTTGAAGTGACACATTATCCGCTGGATATGTTTCCCGGCATTGATACCTATATTTCCGATGGCGTATCCATGCATGATATTTTGCGACAGCAATACCAAGTCGTTCCCACTCACAATACGAAACTATTAAACGTTGTATATGCCCAGCAGGAGGAAAGCAAATACTTAGACTGCGACATCGGGGATGCGCTGTTTGAAATCGATAAAACGGCTTTTACATCAAACGACCAGCCAATCTACTGCTCATTGTTTTTGATGCACACAAACCGTGTTACTTTTACCATCAACAGCCCCTACACATAACAGGCATAAAAAACGAGACACTGCTTATAGTATTCTCGTTTTTTCACTGCTTCCCCCATCCTCCAAGCGAAAAGGATGGCCATAGCCGAACGCCCCGTACACGCCGCATGTTTTTGCAGCCGTTTCCGCCGCTTTGCGCAAAGCATGCATGATGTCCTGCTTCTCGCAAAAAGCAGTCAAGAAACCCGCTATAAATGAATCTCCCGCTCCAAGTGTGTCTATTATATCAGTTTCGACAATCGGCTGATGATAGATTCGGTCACCCGCAGACAAGATCGCTCCTTTGCCCCCGCGGGTCATACAAACGATTTTCGCTCCATACATATGAGCTTTTTCAGCAAGCTCGCCACACTCTGACTCACTCAAATCGCTTCCCGAAAAAAACGCATACGTCACATAAGGACAGACCTTGCTCAAATAGTTATCCTCCCGATTGGTTGAAAAATCAAAGGAGACCGGGATCAGGCCGCACAGCTGCGGAAGATCGTTCTCAAGTCTGCTGTACACACTGGTATGCAGCAGATCATGCCCGCTGATAAAGGCCAGATCTTTCTCCTGAAATACCAGACGAAGCCGGGACTGAATGCCGCCTTTATTTGACCTGACAAAAATACGGTCCCCCTGTTCATCAAGGGTGACAATCGCCATTCCGTTCTCTCCGTGCGCCTGGCGGATATAATCCGCATTGACCTTCTCCAATTTCAGTACATTCAAAAGATGAGCCGCGGCTTCGTCATCGCCGACGATTCCGATATAGGAAGCCTCGTGCCCGAGCCGTTTGGCAAGCACAGCGACGTTTAAGGCATTTCCTCCCGGGTAGAACGTGTCTTGGTCCTGATAGTAATCAACAACGTTATCTCCAATGGCAATCAATTTCATTGTGCTTCCTCCTTTATCCTTTAACACTTCCGCTTGCAATCCCGCGGACAAAATATTTCTGCATCAATAAAAATAGAATCATAATCGGCGCAGCTGAAATCGTTAATCCCGCCAGCAGGACGCCCCAGTCTGTCTGCAGTGCATCTCTGAACTGCATCAGCCCGGCTGGAATGGTCCGCAAATTCTCATCATCGATGAAAATAATCGCAAACATAAACTCATTCCACGTATGGTAAGCCGTCAAAATGCCGGATGTCACCAAAATGGGCACGCTCATTGGTAAGAAAATTCTGAAAAACACTCCAAAACTCGTACACCCATCTAAATAAGCCGCCTCCTCCAATTCTTTTGAAATAGAGAGAAAATAAGAGCGGATCAAAATGATGGTGAACGGGATACGGTAAGCCGCATACGGCAGGATTAACGCCCAATACGTATTGTAAAGGCCCAGCGACTGAATAATAGAATAAAGCGGCACAAGACTGACCTGCGGCGTCAGCATCAAACCGCCAAGACAAAGCACCAAAAAGAATCCTTTTCCTTTAAACTCAAACCGGGAAAGGCCGTACGCCGCCCATGCACTGATAAAGACAGTGATTACACACGTCAGCGCCGTGACAATGACACTGTTCATAAAATAAGAAGAAATCCCCTGATTCCAGGCGGACACAAAATTTTCCGGATACCACGAAGACGGCAGTGACCAGCTATGTTCATAAATATCGTCCGAGTCTTTAAAGGCGCTCATCACCATCCATAGGAGCGGATAGGCAATCGCAATCAGATAAAGAAACAGAAAAACCCACACAGACGTTTCCCCGATGTACCATTTTCGTCTGGGGTTTCTTTTCATCTCAATGTGCCGGTCAGGCACAGGCTCCAATCTAAACGAATCTGTTTTCTTCTGAGGCAGCATCTGTTATTCCTCCTTTCCGGTCTTAAAGAACTTCATTTGCATGAGCGACAGTGCGAGCGTAATGATTAACACAACGGTGGCAATCGCTGAGGCATAGCCCATCATATCCTTTGTAAAGGCGCTTTTATATAAAAACGTGCTTAAAACTTCTGACGCGTTTCCCGGTCCCCCGCCTGTCAATATGTACGGTTCATTAAATACCGTAAAGGCGCCGGTCAGCGTCATGACCACCGCAACAAAAGACATTTCTTTCGTCTGGGGAACGGTAATATGAAAAAACTGCTGAATTTTCCCCGCGCCGTCAAGACGGGCCGCTTCATACAGTTCATCCGGTATTTTTTGAATCGACACAATATACAGCATGGCAATATAACCGACCGACTGCCATTGAGACACAAAAATAACAGAAAGCATAGCCGTGCTGTCCTCCCCGAGCCAGGCTCTCGTCAGCTGATCAAGACCGACCGCCTGAAGCAACTGATTCAAAAGCCCCGTCTCAGGGTTGTAAATAAAATCAAACAAAAGCGCGATCACCGTCATTGAGATGACAACCGGCAAAAAGAAAACAGTACGAAAAAACGGCGACCATTTTCTGACCAGCTTATCCTCAAGCACCGCTGCCAAAATTAAACCGCCAAATACCTGGCATACAATGGAGATCACTGCGTAAAGCACATTATTGGTAAGTGCCTGGTAGAAGACAGGATCATGAAATAATTCAACATAGTTTTTCAAACCGATAAACGTTTTTTCCGGAGAAAAAGAGTTCCATTGAAACAGGCTGAGGAAGACATTCTCAAAAATCGGGATATAAACGAAAAGTAAAAAAACGAGAGCGGGCACCAAAAACAAATAGGGGATTATTTTATTCTGATTGACCAAGGATATCTCATCTCCTTTTTAAAAAGAAAAGGTGCGAAGCTTCACCTTTTCTTTTGATTTATTCAGCTGACGCCCTTACTTGCTTCGCTGCTTTTTGAACAGCTTTCATCACCTGCTCCGGTGTCATGTCGCCGCCAAGCATTTGCTGGACGCTCGTTAAGTACGCATCTGAGATTTCAACATCAACATCCATATCGAACCATGGCACCATTGATTTGGCATCAACAATTTGCTGAACCGCTTCACGCTGAATGGCTGTAGAATTTTCTTTGGTAGCCGTTCCATGCACCGCACTGTATTTCCCAACATCCTTGACGAGCTTTTCCCCCATTTTTTTCGACGTCAGAAACTGCAAAAATTCCATCGCTTCCTTCGGATGTTTTGTTTGTGAGGCAATCATGAACCCTTCCGGTGATCCCGTTAACGCTTCTGAAGATCCTTTTTGCCCGCTGATTTCAGGGAATGGGAACATCCCCAGATTCACCGGTTCAACAAGCTTGATTTCTGCTGTCTCTGCATATATCATCGCCGACTTTCCGCTCTTAAATTGCTGTCTTACATATTCGTGGTCGACGGAGTTTACATGTTTATTGAAGTAAGGCATCAGCTCCTGCAGCTTTTCAAGTGCTTTCACATAGCCTTCATCGGAAAATTCACCCGTTTTGGCGTTATAGTCCTTATCTCGTGTTTTTTCATCGACCATCCGCTGATTGAGCGTGCCGATATAGTGCGAGATTGTCCAAGTCGCCTTCGTGCCGAAGCTGATTGGTGTATAGCCATTTTCTTTCAGCTTCTTTGACACATCGATGAATTCATCCCATGTCTTCGGAGGATCAAGGTTCAGCTTTTTAAAAATGTCTTTATTATAGAAGAATGATTTAGCGTCCATTTGCCATGGCACGCCATATTGCTTGTTTTCATAAGTAAACGGTGTAACTTGCGATTGAACGAGCTGTGATGACCAGTCTGAATCGTTTTTGTAGTAGGACGAAAGATCAAGTGCCTTATTGCCTCTGATGAATTTAAAGGCAAATTCGTCACTCCAAGAGAAGTAAATGTCAGGAGGGCTGGTGGTTCCCAGCATGACCTTAATTTTATCTTTATAGGAGTCATTCAAAACGGCTTCAATTTGAATGTCGATATCCGGATGTTCTTTTTCAAATTCTTTGACAACCTCTTCAAAATAACTTCTTTCCGGCTCCTTCGGCCATCTATGGAAAAATTTCAATGTCACCTTTCCGTCCGTTGAACTGCTCTGGCTCGAACAGCCCGCAATGGTGAGCATACTGACAGCTGCAATAATCAAAAGCAACAACATTTTCTTCAAAGGGTTGGCCTCCTCTGGACATTAGACTATAATGTTATATAACATTATAGTCTAATGCATAATGGTTCCTCAGTTTCAGATCAATACTCAACTTTCCACATGTATCTTCTATGAGATAAAGGATGATGTCTCGCCTCTGCCAGCGCGTCCGCATAGCTTCTCAGCACACGGTTGAGAACGAGCGGAGCAAGGTAGCCTTTAACTGAATCGTCAATTGCAGTGAAGTCGTAAGATGCGGCATCAAGCACTGTGAGCTTTTTGCCATACTTTTTAGAGAAGGTAAGCGCCCGCTCTTCAAGAGGCCTTGTTTCATCTAAACCGAGCAGGATGATAAACGGCACGGATTCATCAATAATTTCAAACGGTCCGTGAAAATATTCTCCGGCATGAATGGCGTGGGAATGAATCCATTGCATTTCCATGAGAATGCAGATGCTGTAGGAGTAAGCGACACCGTAGTTTGCACCGCTTGCCATTGTATAGATAATGCTTTCTTTTTCATGAGCTTTTGCGAATTGCTGTGCGTTGTCAGCTTCCTGCTTAAGGGCTTCTTCATACACAGCCTGCAATTGATCTAAACCTTCAATTGCTTGTTCAAACTTTGTATTGTTTTCTAATACTTGCAGGGTGCCGAAAACGATTTGATACAGAACGCCATAGTTCGTATTGATCGCAAGCGCCTCATCACCCCAATCGTACTGGGCAACATATTGCGCTTCCTGCGCTAAAGGAGACTCTGGTTTATACGTCATCGCAATCGTAAGTGCGCCCTTTCCCCTCGCAAACGCAGCCGCTTTGACTGTTTCCGGGGTATTTCCCGAATGCGAGCACAAAATAACAAGAGACTTTTCACCAAGCTGAACAGGGTTGCGCTGAATAAATTCGTTGGAGCTGTAAAGGTCGGAGTTGATTGATTTTGACTCCCTGTCAAACACATATTTACTCGGATACATAATGGCCGAAGACCCTCCGCATGCGACAAAGAATACATGGTCAATGGTTTTCCCTTTCAAATCCTGCAAGAAAGCTTGAACCTCACGATTTACTTTTGCTGTGGCCTGACTCAAATCCTTCACTCCTCATTTTTATTATATAACGTTATATAACATTATATATTGTTATATTAAAGTCCAGAGCTAGGATTGTCAACATTATTTTCTGAAATTTCTCAATAATCTACTCAAAATCTATCTGCGGAAAATGCCCATATCAAAAGCCAGAGCTTAACATAAGCTCTGGCCTCGCTGTTCAATCCGCGGATTGACGTCTTATTTAAAAAATGCCTTGTCTATATTGTACTTCGAATGCTGTGTATTGATGATATATGTTTCGTATATTTCTCTTTCCATTGGATCTTCGACTACACATACTTCAATTTTATATACTTCGTCCCTGTGATGTTTGATCGGTGAGACAGTATCTTCAAAATGCTTCTTAATTCTTTGTCTTAACTTTCTAGCTTTACCGACAAACAGAAGCTCGTCATGAATGTTATAAAACATGAAGATGCCGCCTTTATCCCTTGGTATCTGGTGAAAGTCGATGAATCCGTATATCGCCTTGATTTTCGGCTCGTTATCATTAGCTGACTGCTGTCGTTCGGTGATGGTGACATTCGGTGCAGGTATATCAATTTTTATCAAAATCAGTTCACGTCCTCTTTATCATTAAAGGTAAATGCTAACACAGACAGAAAAGAAAAGCTAGAACAGCTTTATTATATTTGTTTGTTATGCTTTTACTTATTATGCAACGCTCCGGCTAGATCGTAAGGGCTAAGGTCGATTTCTGTCTGGTTTCCGAGAACTAGCTTTGCGAGCTCTGAACCCAAGAACGGCCCCATCGTTAATCCCGAAGCGCCTAAACCGTTAGCGGCAAAAAGGCCTTGAACATCCGGTACAGCGCCAACAACCGGCAGAAATCCAGGTGTAAACGGCCTGAAGCCCACTCTTGTTTCAATAGCAGCAGCATCAGCAAGACCCGGGGCTGACGCTAGCGCTTTACTCAATACTTCGTGCTGTCCTCCGGCTGTCACACGCAGATCATCAAGATCGACATCGTTTTCGTGTGTGGCGCCAGCTATAATTCTGCCGTTATCAAACGAAAGAATGTACTGATCGTTCGGCGGCATCACAACCGGCCACGATCCTGTATCCGTTTCCGTCATCTCAAAATGCATAATCTGCGCTTTCTGAAAGGACACTTGAAAATGAATGCCAAGAGGTTTCATGACCTCATTGGCCCAAGCCCCCGCTGTCACAATTACCGCGTCAGCCGTAAACTGCTGTGTGTCTGTTTGGACGCCGGTGACCGTTCCATTTTCAAAAAGCAGGGACGCATTTCCTTTGATAATCTTTGCGCCGTATTTCTCTGCAGCGCTTAAAAGCGAGCGGCACAGCGCTCTTCCGTTCACACGAGCGGCACCGCTGATATGAACTGCTTCATAGCCATCAGCTAAAATCGGAAACAGCTTTTTCGTTTCACTTGCGGACAAGCGGGTAATGTCGCCGATCTCCGGCGCATCCTCCCGTCTCTTATACGCCCGTTCCTCCATCTTATCAAGCTTTGACGCATCAGTATGAATGCTGATGGCACCGACACGCTTATATCCTGTATCCGTTTCTCCGTCTTCTTCCAACTGATGGATTAAATCCGTATAGTACCGTGCTCCTCCCTTAGCAAGCTGATACCAATCCTGATTGCGGCGCTGCGAAAGCCAAGGACAGACGATCCCTGCCGCCGCATCAGTCGCTTGTCCCGGCTCTTTTCGATCAATGACAGTAACGCGAGCGCCTGATTTTGCGAGATGGTAAGCCGTCGACGCACCAAGAATTCCTGCACCGACGATGATGTACGATTTCATATGCAAACACCTTTTCTTTTATAATGTCTATTCATTTTACCAAATAGAGTGCTTTCCTTCGACCTTTAGCCCTAATGTGGAAAAACCGCGAAGTTCGTCCAATCTCTTCACTCTCCTATCGAATAACCTGTCACTATCAATAGAGAAAGGATGATACCATGAGCGAAAATCGTCATGAAAGAGAAGAAAACAAAGATCGTGATGCGGCAGTTGCGAGCGTTCAAAACAGCGGCAATTCGAAAGTGGTAGTCAACGTGAACACAGATCAGAATCAGGCACAGGCTCAGACACAAGACGGGGATGAGTAATGAACGAAAATATTATTCCTATTAACAGACATACTCAAGAGATGCCTAACAATGGATCTATGGTCGAAAACAGCGGCAACTCAGAGGTCCATATCGATATTCACATTGATACAATGCCAATCGCCTTTGCCATTTTATGCTCTGCATTAGCCGCAAAACAAATGTCAAAAGAGGAATTTGACACAGCTTATACTCGTTTACAGGAGATGAACAGGGAACATAACAGCAAAACATCTTTAAAACAAATCATCAATCAGGAGATCGAGGAGTAAGAAACCGCGGCCCCTAGGCCAGCGGTTTTTTTTGCATACAAAAAGGACGCAACTGAAAACCAGTCACGTCCTTTTTTATGAAAAATTAACCGATTGACCCTTCCATCTCGAACTTAATCAAGCGGTTCATTTCAACTGCGTATTCCATTGGAAGCTCTTTTGTGAATGGCTCGATGAAGCCCATTACGATCATTTCAGTTGCTTCTTCTTCGGAAATACCGCGGCTCATCAAGTAGAAGAGCTGCTCTTCAGATACTTTAGACACTTTCGCTTCGTGCTCCAATGAAATGTTATCATTTAAGATTTCATTGTAAGGAATTGTGTCTGACGTTGATTTGTTATCCATAATGAGCGTATCGCACTCGATGTTAGAACGGGCGCCTTCCGCTTTGCGTCCGAAGTGGACGATTCCGCGGTACGTTACTTTTCCGCCTTGTTTTGAAATCGATTTTGACACGATTGTGGATGATGTGTTTGGTGCAAGGTGAATCATTTTCGCACCCGCATCCTGATGCTGGCCTTTACCCGCAAGAGCGATAGAAAGCGTCATACCGCGCGCGCCTTCGCCTTTTAGGATACAAGCCGGATATTTCATTGTCAGTTTAGAACCGATGTTGCCGTCGATCCATTCCATTGTTGCGTTTTCTTCACAGACTGTACGCTTCGTTACAAGGTTGTAAACGTTGTTCGCCCAGTTTTGGATCGTTGTATAACGGCAGTAGCCGCCTTTTTTCACGATGATCTCAACAACCGCACTGTGAAGTGAGTTTGTTGTGTAAACAGGCGCAGTACAGCCTTCAACATAATGAACGCTTGCTTCTTCGTCAACGATGATCAGCGTACGTTCGAACTGACCCATGTTTTCAGAGTTGATACGGAAGTAAGCTTGAAGCGGTGTTTCAACCTTCACGCCTTTAGGCACATAGATGAAAGATCCGCCGGACCAAACAGCTGAGTTAAGCGCCGCAAACTTGTTGTCAGTCGGCGGGATCACTTTTGCCCAGTGCTCACGGAAAATATCTTCATTCTCTTTCAGCGCGCTGTCAGTGTCTTTAAAGACGATGCCTTGCGCTTCAAGATCTTCTTTCATGTTGTGGTATACAACCTCAGATTCGTACTGAGCAGAAACACCCGCAAGGTATTTTTGTTCAGCTTCAGGAATCCCGAGCTTGTCGAATGTTTGCTTAATTTCTTCAGGAACTTCATCCCAAGAACGCTCTGAACGCTCAGACGGTTTTACGTAATACGTAATTTCGTCAAAGTTCAGTGAGTTTAAATCTCCTCCCCATTGAGGCATCGGCATGTTGTAGAAATGCTCAAGTGATTTCAAGCGGAAATCAAGCATCCATTGAGGCTCTTCTTTCATGCGAGAAATTTCTTCTACGATTTCTTTTGTCAATCCGCGCTCTGAACGGAAAATGGAAACGTCCTTGTCGTGAAAACCATACTTGTATTCACCAATATCAGGCATTTTTTTAGCCATCCATTTTCACTCCAATCCTTTTAATTGCCGCCTTCTTCTTTTGCGACTCCTTTTTCAAGTGCTTTCCATGACAGGGTTGCACATTTAATACGAGCCGGGAATTTTGAAACGCCTTGAAGGGCTTCGATGTCCCCGAGATCTATAGAATCATCATATTCATTCCCTTGCATCATATCCGAGAAAATCTTAGACATGGAAAGGGCTGTTTCAATATCTTTCCCTTTAATCGCCTGAGTCATCATCGAAGCGGATGCCATTGAAATGGAACAGCCTTCCCCTTCAAATTTCGCATCTTCCACGATGTCTCCATCAAGCTTCATTGTCAGTCTGATTCGGTCACCGCATGTCGGATTGTTCATATCCACGACAATGCTGTCATTCAAAACCCCTCTGTTGCGCGGGTTTTTGTAATGATCCATAATCACCTGTCTGTACAATGTATCTAAGTTTGCATTAAAAGACATTTGTAAAATACTCCTTTGTCTTTTGAAGAGCTTCCACAAGCTTATCAATCTCTTCCTCTGTATTATACAGATAAAAGCTTGCTCTTGCAGTAGCAGTTACATCCAGCCATTTCATCAACGGCTGCGCGCAATGATGGCCGGCTCTCACAGCGATCCCTTCCGCATCAAGTACGGTTGCCACATCGTGAGGATGAACATCATCAAGATTGAATGTGACAAGTCCGGCACGCTCTTCCGGTCCATAAACTGTTACGCCGTCCAGCTGGCTGAAGCGTTCAAGTGCATATGTTGCAAGTTTGTGCTCATGGCGGGAGATTTCATCAAGACCGATTTCTTCGAGAAAATCAATTGCGGCACCGAGACCAATTGCTCCTGCAATAATCGGCGTACCCGCTTCGAATTTCCAAGGAAGCTCTTTCCAAGTTGATTCATAAAGCCCGACAAAGTCGATCATTTCACCGCCGAATTCGGCAGGCTCCATGTTTTCCAGCAGGGCTTTCTTTCCGTACAGCACACCAATTCCGGTAGGGCCGCACATTTTATGGGAAGAAAGCGCAAAGAAGTCGCAATCGAGATCCTGCACGTCAATTTTCATGTGAGGCGTGCTTTGTGCACCGTCCACCACAATAACAGCCCCATTGTCATGAGCGATTTTCGCCATGTCTTTAATCGGGTTGATCGTGCCAAGGACATTAGATACATGAGACACTGCAACAATTTTTGTGTTGCTTGTGACCGTTTCTCTAACGTCTTCTAAAGAAATCGTTCCGTCTTCCTGCAGCGGAATATATTTTAATGTGGCGCCAGTCGCTTTGACAGCCTGCTGCCACGGAATGATATTCGCATGATGCTCCATGTAGGTGATAACCACTTCATCACCCGGTTTCAGGTTGGCGCGCGCATAGCTTAACGCCACCATATTCAGTGATGTGGTTGTGCCTTTTGTGAAAATAATCTCAGCCATTGACTTTGCGTTAATAAACTTGCGGACTTTTTCACGCGCACCTTCATAACCGTCTGTCGCTCTGGTTCCAAGTGTATGGACGCCCCGGTGAACATTGGAATTGTATTGGTTATAATACTTATCCAATGTTTCAATAACAGCACGCGGCTTCTGAGAAGTCGCCGCGCTGTCGAGATAAACGAGATCATGTCCGTTCACTTGCTGATGAAGGATCGGGAACTGTTCACGAATATCTGTGATATTCATTACTTCACTTTCCTTTCGATAACAGAAACCAATTGTTTCTTAACGCCTTCAATCGGAAGTTCGTTTACTACCGGCGCAAGGAATCCGTAGATGACTAAGCGTTCTGCTTCTTCTTTCGCAATTCCGCGGCTCATCAGGTAGTAAAGCTGAATCGGATCCACACGGCCGACAGATGCCGCATGTCCTGCAGTTACATCGTCTTCGTCAATTAATAGAATAGGGTTTGCATCTCCGCGTGCTTTTTCACTAAGCATCAGCACACGTGATTCTTGTTCCGCATTCGCTTTAGAAGCCCCATGTTCGATTTTGCCGATTCCGTTAAAGATAGAAGAAGCGGAATCCTTCATCACACCGTGCTTCAAGATATATCCTTCTGAAGCTTTACCGAAATGGATGATTTGTGTTGTGAAGTTCTCTGTTTGCTCTCCTCTTCCGACAACAACTGTTTTCGTATCGCCGTATGTGCCGTCACCATAGAGGTTTGTTGTGTTTTCGGAAATCGTGTCGCCATCGTTCATCAGGCCGAGTGCCCACTCGATTTTGCTGTCGCGTCCGCGAGCAGCACCGCGGCGGTTAACATATGTTGTCACACCGCTAGACAGATTATCCACCGCACCGTATGTCACGCTGGCATTATCACCTGTGATGACCTCACTGATAATATTGAAGACAGCGTCTTTCGGGTTTACAGTGCTGATGTAGTTTTCTACATACGTTACAGAACTGTGGTCTTCGGCCACAATCAGTACGTGGTTGAAGAGAGCCGTATCATTGCTTTCGTGGACATAAACAGCCTGAACCGGCGTCTCCACCTGAACATTTTTCGGAACATAAAGGAATGCTCCTCCGTTAACAAGAGCCGCGTGAAGTGCAGTTAATTTGTGCTCGTCAACCTTCACGCCGTCCTTCATAAAGTATTTCTCCACCAAGTCGCTGTGCTCGCGTGCGGCAGTCAGAATATCAGTGAAGATGACGCCTTTGTCTTTCAATTCTTGAGAAAGAGAAAGATATGCCGGCGTCTGGTCACGCTGTACGTATAATGTTTTATCTTCGTTTTCAACATCGATCAGCGCTTTTGCTTCATCAGTTAAATCTTCCAATGAAGAAAGCGGTTCGTTATCAACTGTATGCTTCGAGAAATTCGTGAAGTTCCAGTTTGTGATTTTTGTTTTATCAGGCTTCGGCATCGGCAGATCCTCAGCTTGTTCAAGAGCCTGTAAGCGCAGGTCTTTCAGCCAGGCAGGTTCTTGATGCTTTTCGGAAAAGCTTTTGAGATACTCCTGATCTACGGATAGTTTTGTACCTAGTGTCATGTTAATCCCCCTAACGCTTACGCTTCTTGGTCTACAGTTTCGTCTTCAATGCCAAGTTCTTGTTTGATCCAGTCATAGCCTTCTGCTTCAAGACGCTGTGCAAGCTCTGCACCGCCGGATTTTACAACGCGGCCTTGCATCATAACGTGAACAACATCTGGAGTGATGTAGTTTAACAGGCGCTGATAGTGAGTGATCATCAGGCAGCCGAAGTTTTCGCTGCGCATTTTGTTGATTCCTTTAGATACAACTTTCAGTGCATCAATATCAAGGCCTGAGTCGATTTCATCAAGGATGGCGATTTTCGGTTCAATCATCATTAATTGAAGGATCTCGTTGCGTTTTTTCTCCCCGCCTGAGAAACCTTCGTTAAGGTAGCGCTGAGCCATTTCAGGGTCCATTTCAAGGAACTCCATGTTTTCGTCCATTTTGCGGATGAATTTCATAAGAGAAATTTCATCGCCTTCTTCTCTGCGCGAGTTGATTGCTGAGCGAAGGAAGTCAGCATTTGTCACACCGCTGATTTCACTTGGGTACTGCATCGCAAGGAATAAACCTGCCTGCGCCCGCTCGTCCACTTCCATCTCCAGTACATCTTTGCCGTCAAGCGTGATGCTGCCTTTTGTTACTTCATATTTAGGATGCCCCATAATCGCAGCTGATAAAGTGGATTTACCAGTTCCGTTCGGCCCCATTACAGCGTGGAACTCTCCGCCTTTTATTTCAAGGTTTACACCCTTTAAGATCTCTTTCCCTTCGATTTCAACGTGAAGATCTTTGATCGTTAATGTTGAAGCAGCCATATCTATACCTCCAAAAATATATAATCATTATTCTCATTTTATTCTCATTCTAATTTTATAACAAATGAAAAGTAAATACAACTTTTTATCGTGCCTCGCACATTCATCAAGTTTAACAAAGATCAGCACTTTATTAAAGCGATTGAAAAAGAAAAAGAGTGGATTCCCACCCTTTTTTAAAAGATTGATTTTCTCAATAAGCTCCCGCAGAAATCCGCTTGCTCTTTTCATAATCAAGCTCTCTCTGCCGCTCTACTTTCATTCTTGTTTCCAGCCGGCGTCCGTATTCCTCGTATCCAATTCCATGAGACAGCTGCATCGCTTTTTCCATTTCTGACGTATAATCGAGGTCCAGTCTATCCTGGCTGCTACAAATAATGAATCAATCCTTTCATATATTTGCTTCTATTGTATCAGCGCTGCAGGTGATGCCGCAAAAAGGATATGGCTTGAAATAACGGCACATGAGACGAAAGCATCCTTTTAGATCAAATGAGTATGGTTTTTCGGAATATTCCTTCTCTTAATGCGTGGTGCTTCCGAATTCCTCTATGCACTGCTGGACGACTGTCACGCCTTGGCTAAGAGCCGCGCCGCCTCCAAATGCCGCTGCCACACTAACGGCTTCGAGAATGTTTTCTTCTGTCGCTCCCTCATCAAGACAGCCTTTTGTGTGATAGATCATGCAATATTCATCCTGGGCATTGATGGCGATTCCGAGGGCGATCAGCTGTTTTTCTCTTTCAGTCAGAGAATTGCCGGCAAAGCATTGTTCAGTAAACTCGTTAAACTTTCTTCCCATCAGCGGCATTTTTTGTTCAAATGTGCCTAAACCTAATTTATATTGTTTTAGCGCGTCCTGCATGCTTCCTCTGTCTTGATTCAAAGAAAATCCCTCCATCTGTTTAACATTCCTTTTTATTATGAACAGCTTTTAGGAAAATACCCGAAAAAAACCCCGGATTTCTCATCCGGGGTTTCAGTCTTATTCAGATACAGGAAGCACAGCTCCGTCATATTTTTTCTCGATGAAGTCTTTGATCTCTTTAGAATGAAGAACTTCCATCAGCGCTTTGATTTTTGCAGAATCTTCTTCGCCTTTTCTTACCGCAATGATGTTAGCGTATGGGTTGTTTTTCGTGGATTCTACTTCAATCGCGTCTTTTTTAGGATTTAATTTATTTTGGATCGCATAGTTTACATTAATGAAGACCGCGTCTCCTTCTTTGTTATCATATGCTTTTGCCGTTAATTCAGGCGCTACTTTCTTGAATTCAAGGTTTTTCGGGTTTTTCTTAATGTCTTTCAATGTTGCGTCAACTGTTTCCACTTTAGAATCAAGTGTGATTAATCCTGCGTTTTCAAGCAGTGCAAGCATACGGCCTTGTTCAGCGACGTTGTTTGTCAGGATAATTGTCGCACCGTTTGGAAGGTCCTTCAGTGATTTGTATTTTTTAGAGTAAATACCGAATGGCTCTAAGTGAACAGCTCCGGCATTCACAAGTTTGTAATCAGTGTTTTCTTTCATTTCTTGCTCAAGGTAAGGAATGTGCTGGAAGAAGTTCGCATCCACTTCTTTATCAGCTAAAGCTTTGTTGTACATCTTGTAATCACTAAGCACTTTCACTTTCAGCGTGTAGCCTTTTTCTTTTAACAATGGTTCAGCTTCTTTTAAAATTTCCGCGTGCGGTGTTTTTGTCGCTGCAACCACAATTTCTTTCTTGCCGGATTCAGCGCCGTTATTTGAACCGCAGGCAGCCATAACCCCTGCAAATACAAGCAGTAATGCACCAAAAAATAGCTTTTTCAATGTAAATCCTCCCTTATCGTTTGTCTATCATATTTGTGATTACATCACCAATGATTTGAATAATAAAGACGATGATTAAAATAAACACAGTGGCAACGAAGGTAACATCAGCATTATTAGACTGATATCCTTCTACGTACGCAAGGTTTCCAAGGCCGCCTGAACCGATGGCTCCGGCAATTGCCGTTGAGCCAATCAAAGCAATGGCCGTAACCGTGATACCAGAAATAAGAGCCGGCATAGACTCCGGAAGCAGGACTTTAAAAATAATCGTAGACGTCTTAGCGCCCATTGATTTAGCGGCTTCAATCACACCTTTATCCACCTCGCGCAATGCGATTTCTGCAAGACGCGCGTAAAACGGTGCCGAGCCGATCACCAGCGCCGGCAATGCGGCGTTTGGCCCTAAGATCGTACCGACTAAGAACTTCGTAAACCCTAACAGCAAAATAATTAAAATAAGGAATGGAATCGATCTGAATACGTTGACAACGGCCGCAATCACAGAGTTGACCGCTTTATTTTGCCAAAGGCTCCCTTTGCTTGTCAGGAAGAGCAGCAAGCCGAGGATCACCCCGATGACAAAAGCAAACAGTAAAGAAATCAGCGTCATATAAAGTGTTTCATATGTCGCGTTCCATAACTCAGTTAAATCAACGTTCGGGAAGTATTTTTCAAACATTCGTGATCACCTCTGCTTTTACCTGTTTGTCATTAATGAACCGGATCACGTTTTGCACTTCTTCCTCGTCTCCATCAATATGGATGAACAGGGAACCGTAAGCGCCATCCTTCGTCTGCGAGATTTTCCCTTGCAGAATATTGACGCTAACATTGAAGTTTCTGATCATCTCTGTAATCAGAGGCTGTTCAGCCGAATCACCGACAAATGTGAGCTGTACCGTTTTTCCTGATGCTGTTTCATCTAGAAGGTGCTGAAGCGTTTCTTTCGTTTCTTCCGGCTCTGTCACCTGCTGAACAAATCGTTTTGTCATGTCTTCCTTCGGATTTTTGAAGACATCAAGAACTTCGCCTTCTTCCACAACCTTTCCGTTTTCCATGACAGCGACTCTGTTGCAGATTTTGCGGATGACGTGCATTTCGTGTGTGATCAGCACAATCGTCAAACCGAGTCTTTCATTAATATCGGACAAAAGATCCAAGATTGAGTCTGTTGTTTGCGGATCTAAAGCTGATGTCGCTTCATCACAAAGGAGAACCTTCGGATTGTTGGCAAGCGCTCTGGCGATTCCGACACGTTGCTTTTGCCCGCCGCTCAGCTGAGACGGGTAAGATCTCTCTTTTCCTTCTAAACCTACCAGTTTAATCAGTTCATTGGCACGCTTGATCCGCTCGCTTTTTTTCACCCCGGCAATTTCTAAAGGAAACATGATGTTATCTCTGACAGTTCGCGACCAGAGCAAATTGAAGTGCTGGAAAATCATACTGATGTCATGGCGCGCTTTTCTTAAATCGCGTCCGTTTACTTCATTAATCTTCGTTCCCGCCACTTCCACGGTGCCTGAGGTTGGTTTCTCAAGTCCGTTCAGCAGACGGATTAAGGAACTTTTACCAGCTCCGCTATATCCTATAATTCCAAAAATCTCACCTTTTTTAATAGAAAGCGAGACATTTTGGACAGCATTGACATCTCCGTGTTTCGACTTATAAACTTTTGAAACATCTTGAAGATTGATCAAAGCAATCACCTGCCTTAACACTATTCTAAGAAATCTTCCGGGTTTTTCTGCAAAAGAAAAGCCTTTCTGCACACTTGAGCAGAAAGGCTTATATAAAATGCCTTCCTCTCATCTTTCAAAGCAGACCGCTTCGTGTGAATTGGCACCATTTCAACAGCGTTGATGGTTGCCGGGCTTCATAGGGCACTTCCCTCCACCTCTCTTGATAAGAGAAATATATAGTCTTTTTCGTCCGGAAATTCTTAATGTAGAATAGCATGGCGCATGATTACATGTCAATAAAATAAATGATGTCAACTTTTACTATTATAATAATTTCTTATTTTTTAATTCTTTAAAATTCTCTGGAAAAATCCGTTTGTCAGCCAGAGAATGGCTTCTAGTTTTAACAGGGCTCTGAATGACCCCTTCACTTTCAGGCTTCCGCTCTGAATCAGGTATTGAAGGGAAATGTCTCCGTGCAATAAATGAATGATTTCTGCTTGGTTTCCGTAAAAGGTCAGGTTGGACGTTTGGGGCGAAGAAATTTTTTTCATTTCTCCCTGTTCGTTTATTGAGACGGTTAAGGCTTCTGTTTCTCCTTGGAAGGTAATAAGCAATGTTGAAGCGTTCAAAAGGGGTTTTAAAAACAGATGCTGATACTCATCTTCTAAAACTTCCGCTTTCTCCATATGTACAACCTCCTATTTGTTGGTCATACATACACATTTCTCTTTTTGGCGCACGAACCCCTTTATAAAACGAACGACAATTTCATTGGATTGGACAGAGAAATATGTCATAAATGGGATGCGGAAGATGATTTTTGTTTAATCAGCTCATATAAATAAGAAACAGAATGAAAAGCATATCCTCTTTCAACCACTTTTCCGCCTTTAAACAGCAGAAAACAAGGAACGCTTTCAATTTGATACGCTTTTGCGAATGTCGGAGAGTAATTGACATTGTTTTTATAGAAGGCGACATCAGGCAGCATTTCTTTCACCACTGTCAGCATTTTGCTTGCAAGCTGGCAGGTGCCGCAAAACGGAGTATATAAATAAAGGAGATACACATCATCAGCAATGTGCTCAAGCTCATGTTCTTGGAGTTCTTTCATGCTATACACCTCGGGATTTTCTTTCAAGAAAAATAGTATGGACATTTAAATTCGCGCGCAGCAATACAGAGGCGACATGGTGCCTGGGCGCAGACGCTACTTCCTTATAGGCTCTGTCGATATATAGATGGCAGGCTTCGTTAAATTCTCTTTTCAGCTGTTTTCTTAATTTCTCGCCTGATTCATCAGCATCAACTAATATATAGACGTCTTTATCGTAAAGCTCGTCAGCCAATTCCTCAAGCTTCAGCTGGCTGATTGTTCCGTTGGTGCAGATAATGCGCACTGGTTCATTCAGGACGCTTTCAATTTTCTCTTTATCTGTTTTCCCTTCGACAATCATAACCTTTTCCAGCTCATCCATCTTCATCTTCTTCACCTGCCGCGTCATAATTTGAAACGTTCAGATTGTAAAAGAAGGCAGTGAAATTCACCGCCAACATTAACACCAGCCGTTTTCGTAGTCACAATCCACGTATTTTTCGTCGTTTCCTGAGACCACATCAGCTGTCTTATAAAATTTCTCATTTTCAAAGGAATAACCGGACTTAAGCTCATATTCATTCATGCTTATCATTTGGCCGATCATCTCATTTTCATGATATAACGAGAGCCGGCCATTTTGAAAGCGGCCTGTCACATCATTGGTGACATCGAGCTTTTGTTTGCTGAAAGCCATATTGGACACCTCCCATAACGTTAGCGTGTCCAATTGCCTTTGCAGCTATCCTGTTTTAGTCTTCTTGTGTCATCTCTTCGTACTGCTCTGGTGTCATCAGTTTTTCAATTTCAGAAGCGTCAGACGGCTCCACGACGATCATCCATGCTTTTTCGTACGGAGATTCATTGACGAATTCCGGACTGTCATCAAGATCTTCGTTTACTTCCACAACAGTTCCGTTAATCGGTGCATAAAGCTCAGATACCGTTTTAACGGATTCAACGCTGCCGAATGGCTCGTCCGCTTTGATTTCAGCGCCAACTTCAGGAAGTTCGACAAACACGATGTCGCCTAGCTCAGACTGGGCAAAATGCGTAATTCCGATTCTGGCTTTTTCTCCTTCAACTTTTACCCACTCGTGTTCTCCTGAGTAACGCAAATCTTTAGGTATGCTCAATTGAATCCCTCCATTTTTTACAGCACTACAATAAGAAGATAACATACTTTTCAAAAAAAAATTACATTAAGCCCAGTTTTCTTCAAATTGGTCTTCTTTAAATCCGACTGTCACTTTTTCGCCGTCTGTTGTAAGCGGGCGTTTAATCAGCATACCGTCTGAAGCCAGCAGTTCAAGCTGCTCGTCCTCCGACATGTGATACAGCTTTTCCTTGAGATTCAGCTCGCGGTATTTCATGCCGCTCGTGTTGAAAAATTTCTTGAGATCCAGCCCGCTTTTTTCATAAAGCGCTTTGAGTTCTTCTTTAGTTGGAGGCTGCTCTGCAATATGTATTTCGTTTATTTCTTTCCCATGCTCTTCAAGCCATTTCTTTGCTTTGCGGCACGTTCCGCATTTAGGGTACCAGTAAAAAGTTAACGACATCTTCTTCCCCCTCAATAAAATAATCGAGGTTATTTTAACACAGTTTGTTTTAAAAACCTAAAACAGTGCTTTTTAAAAAAAGCTCCGCGCATGCGGAGCTCTCAGGCAATCAGACAATATATTTTTCAGCCTCAAAAACGCCCGCTGCCGCTTCGCGTTTTTTCTGAATGACGTTTTTAGGTGTGACACGCGTGAGCTTGCGCAGAGCGGAAAGCATCATGCGAAGCGAATCTCCTTCTTCCATTGCGATGAGGGATTCCTTCGCGTGCGCTTCAATTTCGTTAAAGGCTTCTTGAACGAAAATTTCAGTATACAGCACCTTTTGCGCCGCTTTTTCTGCGCCTTGCGCGGCAATGGCCTTTTCCGTTCTGAGCACGGCTGATTCCATTGCGTACACATTGCTGACGATATCCGCGACGTTGACGAGGATTTCTTGTTCGCGATCGATGGCTTTTCCGTATTTTTGCGCAGCGAGACCGGCAGCGAACAGCGCGATTTTTTTGGCTTGCTTGACGATATATTTCTCCTGCTCTAATACGCCGCTGCCAGGCTCTTCTGGCATAAGCATCATGAGTTCTTCCTGCAGCGACTGTGCTTTTTCAAATAGAGGCAGTTCGCCTTTGAGCGCTTTTTTCAGAAAGGTGCTTGGCACGATTAACCGGTTGATTTCGTTTGTGCCTTCAAATATTCGATTGATCCTTGAATCCCTGTAGGCTCTTTCTACTTCGTACTCCTGCATAAAACCGTAGCCTCCATGAATCTGCACGCCCTCATCTACGATATAATCAAGCGTTTCAGAGCCAAAGACCTTATTGAGAGAGCATTCGATGGCATATTCGGCAATTGACTTGGCAATTTGCCGGCCGTCCTTAAGATCTTCGGCAGTAAACTGGCTCATATTGTCTTCAAACAGCCCAACAGTTCTGTACACAGAGCTTTCCATCGCGTACAGCCTTGATGCCATTGTCGCAATTTTTTCCTGGGTCAGCGAAAAGCTAGCAATCGGGGTTTTAAATTGGCGACGCTGATTTGCGTATGCCGCAGACAGCTCGATTACCCGTTTAGATGCACCGATTGTTCCAACCGCCAGCTTGTAGCGGCCGATGTTTAAAATATTAAAGGCGATATGATGCCCTTTGCCGATTTCTCCAAGCAGGTTTTCTTTTGGCACTTCAGCCTGGTCTAAAATGAGCGTTCTTGTCGATGATCCTTTGATTCCCATTTTCTTTTCTTCCGGACCCGTGGATACACCAGGGAAATCTTTTTCTACAATAAAAGCCGAGAACTTGTCGCCATCCACTTTCGCGTAAACGACAAATACATCAGCAAAGGCAGAGTTGGTAATCCACTGTTTTTCCCCGGTTAACACGTAATGCGTTCCTGCTTCATTTAGCACGGCTGTTGTTTTTGCCCCAAGCGCATCAGAGCCAGAGCCAGGCTCAGTCAGTGCATAGGCAGCGATCTTTTCGCCTGAAGCGAGTCCCGGCAAATATGTTTTCTTTTGTTCTTCTGATCCGAAAAAAACGATCGGTAAGGAGCCAATGCCGACATGCGCCCCATAAGAAAGTGAAAAGCTTCCCGCAAGCGAAAATTTCTCAGTGATGAGTGCCGAGCTGATTTTATCAAGGCCTAGCCCTCCGTATTCCTCAGGCACATCAGCGCCAAGCAGCCCAAGGTCGCCTGCTTTCTTCAACAGCCTGACGGAATGCTCGAATTGATGGTTTTCGATAGCATCTATATGAGGAAGAACATCCTGCTCAATGTAGTCCTCTGTTGTTTTCGCGATCATTTTATGCTCGTCAGTGAAATCCTCCGGTGTATACATTTGATCGCATGTGACATCCTCGATTAAGAAACCGCCGCCCTTTTGTACTTCAGCCGTTTTTTTTGCCATTTGTTTTTCCCCCTTTAGCATAATTCAAATACACCGGCCGCTCCCATCCCGCCGCCGATACACATTGTGACGACTCCAAATTGCTCGTTTCTCCGTTTCATTTCATGAATCAGTGAGAGTGTAAGCTTTGTACCCGTACAACCAAGCGGATGACCAAGCGCAATTGCGCCCCCGTTGACATTCACTTTTTCTTCATCAATTCCCAGTTCCCTTATCACTTGAATGGCCTGTGATGCAAAAGCTTCGTTCAGTTCAAACAAGCCGATGTCCTGCAATTGTAGCCCGGCAAGCTTCAAGGCACGCGGAATGGCTTCCACCGGTCCGATGCCCATCACTTCCGGCGGCACACCGCCTACTGCAAAGGAGCGGAATTTCACAAGCGGCGCCAAGCCCAGTGCATCAGCTTTTTCCCGGTCCATCAGCATAACTGCCGCCGCTCCGTCACTCGTCTGCGAGGAATTGCCCGCCGTAACCGTTCCGTCAATGGAAAAAGCCGGGCGCAATGTCGCTAAGATGTCTGTCGTCGTTTGCGGACGCACACCTTCATCCTGAGAAAACACAAACGTTTTTTCCTGAGGCTTATGGTTTTCTCCGATTTCTGTCACGGTCACTTCAACTGGAACAATCTCATCTTTAAACTTTCCCTCTGCAAGGGCTTTGGCCGCGTTCTGGTGGCTGCGAACGGCAAACGCATCCTGATCCTCGCGGGAGACACCGAATTTTTTCGCGACCTGCTCGGCCGTGTGGCCCATGCTCATATAATATTCCGGCGCCTTTTCCGCCAATGCGAGGTTCGGACGGGTCACATGCCCCATCATGGGAACCTGCGACATGGATTCTGCTCCGCCGGCGACCGCTGTATCGTAGGCGCCGAGCATAATTTTTTCTGCCGCATATGCGATGGACTGAAGGCCTGAAGAGCAGTAGCGATTGACTGTAATTGCCGGAACCGTATACGGAAGTCCCGCAAGCGCGCCAATATTTCTCGCCATATTTAGTCCCTGTTCCGCTTCAGGTGTTGCACAGCCGATAATCAAATCGTCAATATTGCCTTCGTAGCCGCCTGCCTGTTTCAGTGTTTCTTTTACACAAATCGCTCCCAAATCATCCGGACGAACGGTGGCCAGTGATCCTTTTTTTGCTTTCCCAACCGGAGTTCTTGCACCTGATACAATGACTGCCTCTTTCATAAGCTCCCTCCTAATTCCGTAAAGGTTTACCTTTCACAAGCATGTGCTGCATTCTCGCTTGAGATTTCGCCTCTCCTGCCAAACTCAAAAACGCTTCTCTCTCGATCTCTAATAAATACGCTTCATCGACTTCTGTACCGAACGGCACTTTTCCGCCGGCAATAACATAAGCAAGTTTTTTCGCGATCTTGAAATCATGCTCTGATATATAGCCGGACAGTTTCATTTGCTCAGCGCCAAGCAAGAGTGCCGCATAACCGGTTTCTCCCGCCACCTTGACCTTTTCTTTTACAGGCGGCCGCCAGCCGGTATCGTATAAAGATGCAGCCAGCTGCTTTGCATCGTACAGCAGGTGTTCCTGATTCACGCTAATGTGATCCGTTTCTTTTAAGATGTTCATCTCACGAGCCTCTTGGGCGGAAGTGGACACTTTCGCCATTGCAATCGTTTCAAATGTTTTTATTGCGGCATTCATTGGATCAAGACCGCGGCGAAGATGGTTGATGTACAGCTCTTTGTTTCCTCCTCCGCCAGGGATGAGGCCGACGCCGGACTCCACAAGCCCCATATAGGCTTCGCTTGCTGCTTGAATACGCGCCGCCGGCAGGCACACTTCCGTTCCGCCGCCGAGCGTCATTCCAAACGGTGCGGCGACAACCGGTTTCGCGCTGTATTTGATGTTCATCATCGTCTCTTGAAAGCGACGTATCACGAAATCCACTTCCAGAAAATTATCATCTTGGACTTCCATTAAGATCATGGCGAGATTTGCGCCGACGCAGAAATTTTTTCCTTGGTTGCCGATGACAAGGCCTTTGTAGTTCCGCTCTGTTTCTTCTAACGCTTTGTTGATCATTTGAATGATATCGAGGCCGATCGCATTGCTTTTCGAATGGAATTCCAGAAGGGCCACATCATCTCCAATGTCAATCAAGCTAGCTCCGCTGTTTTTCGCAATCACGCCGTTTGTTTCCTTGATCGCTTGTAAATGAATCCGTTTTTTGTTTTCTTTCACGGCTCTGTATTCGCCGCGGTCATAATAAAATACCGTTCCGTTCTCTTTGATGTAGAAGGTTTCATTTCCTTTGTCCAGCATGTCTTTGATCCAGCCAGGAATATCTGCTCCAAGCTGCTTAAACTTTTCTGCCGACTGCCTGAGACCGATCGCATCCCACATTTCAAACGGGCCCAGCTCCCACCCGAATCCCCACTTCATGGCTTGGTCAATCGCATGAATATCATCGGCAATCTCACCAAGCAGTTCGGCTGAGTAAAGCAGGGTTTGCGATGTGATATTCCACAGCAATCTGCCGGCTCTGTCCTCCGAATAAATAAGCGCTTTCATTTTCGCTTTTGTCCCTTTTGCCTGTTTTGCCGCTTCAAGTGCCGGTGATTTCATTTTTGTCCGCTCGCCGTAAGTAAGCGTCACTGGATCAAGCTCATAAATCGTTTTTCCTTCTTTTTTATAAAAGCCTTGGCCTGCCTTGCTTCCAATCCATCCTTTTTCCAGCATATCGTTCATGAAAACTGGCAGGCGGAACACTTCTTTCTCGTCTCCATCCGCTTTGTCATACACATTTTGGGCGACGTGGGCAAATGTATCGAGTCCGACAACATCAAGCGTTCTGAAGGTCGCGCTTTTCGGTCTGCCAATGAGCGGGCCCGTGATCGAATCGACTTCCCCGACCTGATAACCGTCTTTCAGCATTTCTTGGACTGTGACGAGAAGCCCATATGTTCCGATGCGATTTGCGATAAAGTTCGGTGTGTCCTTTGCTGTAACAACGCCTTTGCCGAGGACATTTTCACCGAAGGCTGTCATAAACTTTAATATATCAGGGGCCGTTTCCTTAATCGGAATGATCTCCAGCAGCTTTAAATAGCGGGCGGGATTAAAAAAGTGCGTTCCAAGAAAATGGGCTTTAAAATCATCCGACCGGCCTTCTGCCATTTCCTGCACTGATATGCCGGAGGTGTTGCTTGAGACAATGCTTCCAGGCTTCCGGTGTTCATCCACAAGTGCGAAAATTTGCTTTTTAACTTCAAGGTTTTCGACAACGACTTCAATAATCCAATCTGCTTCTTTGAGCTTTGTGGCATCATCCTCCAGATTGCCTGATGTGATATAGGAGGTATTTTTTGCTGATGTGAGGGGAGCGGGCTTTTGCTTCAGCAGTTTTTTCACCGCCTGCCGGCTCAGCCTGCTGCGCACCTCCGGACTGTCCTTCGTCAGCCCTCTTTTTTCCTCTTCCTTTGTCAAATCGTTCGGCACAATATCAAGCAGCAGAACAGGAATTCCGATGTTAGCCAAATGCGCCGCAATCCCGGAACCCATGACCCCCGATCCTATAACGGCTGCCTTCCGAATGTGTTTGTGCATGAGATATCCCCCTTGAACATTGAATGAATAGTCATTCATTTTTTGACCAAAAAAAATGAAACTCGTTTCTTCTTTCATCTTAAAAGATTTCCGGTCCGACTTCAATAGCGAATTTGTTATTTTTTTGTATGAAGCTTATAAAAGACGGGCAACTTAAGCCCGGAGGTGAAGGGAATGGTGCGAGAGAAAAAAAATCCGTCTTCTGCGCAAGTCAGCGCGGCGAGCGTAAAGGGAGATGCCGGTCCGACTCAGCATTACGGCGGCGGAAAACGGACAAGTCAAAATCAGCAGTATAAAAAACATAACATGGAACAATCATAATGCAGCTGCTTCCCGCGGCTGCTTTCACTTTTTCAAGATCCCTTTTAACACAAACGCTGCATTGGCGGGCCGTTCGGCAATTCTTCTCATAAAGTAGCTGAACCAGTCCGTTCCATATGGGACATACACACGCATTCTGTATCCTTCCTTGGCGAGTTCCTTCTGCAGCTCCGGCCTGATGCCGTAAAGCATTTGAAACTCAAATTGTGACGCTGGAATATGATGCTCAGCTACGAGCTGTTTCGTAAACGCAATGATGTCATCGTCATGTGTGGCGATTGCTGTGTAATTCCCGCTTAACAGCTGGAGCTTTATGAGGCTTTGAAAATGAAGGTCTGTTCCTTTTTTGTCTGGAAACGCCACAGCTGCAGATTCTTTATAAGCGCCTTTCACGAGTCTGAGATTCGGCTTTAAATCGCGCATATTTCTGATATCTTCTGCCGCCCGGTATAGATATGCCTGAATCACCGTGCCGAGCATTTCAAATTCCTGTTTGCATTGCCTGTAGATAGCGAGTGTCTGTTCATAATGAGAATAGTCTTCCATATCAATAGTTACAGCAACACCATATTGCTTCGCAGCGGATAGAATGGCACGCAAATGAGATAGGGCAAGTTCTTCTGAAAGATCGAGCCCGATCGAGGTCAGCTTTAACGAAAGCTCTGAGTCCAATTGATGTTCTGCAATGGCTTGAATGGCTTTCTTGCATTCCTTTGCGACTTGATTTGCTTCTTTTTCTGAAGCGGCATACTCGCCTAAATAATCAATTGTCGCGCACAAACCGGATCTGTTTAGCCTTTTGACGGCCTTAACCGCCGACTCAATTGTATCTCCTGCGACAAACCTTCGTGCTCCAAGCCGCGTCCCGTATGCTTTGGCGAACTTGGTAAGTGTTTTATTTTGAGATAAGAATAAAAACACATGTCTCAACATCCGACTCCCTCCTGCCTTCATCTTCAAAACACCTGTATATAACTCCCAGCCTGAAGGAAACTATAAAATGAACAGAAATCAAAGGAGGATCACAATGGACAATCAGCAGCAATCTCAAATGCCGCCTTCCGTTATTTCGACAAAGGATCATTTGTATCTAAATGACATGCTGAACTGGAATTTGCTCGCGATGAAAAAAGCACATTTCATGGCGCAGCAGTGCCAGGATCATTCGTTAAAACAAGAACTCGACCGCGTCGGACACATGCATCATGATCACTATCAAAGAATATTAAAGCATCTGCAGCCAGGCCAGCAGCAGTCCGGCTACATCCAATAAGGAGGCGCCAGAATGAATCAGCAAAATCAGAAAATCAGCAACCCGCAGACACCTGTACCAACAACTTCGGAGATGAATGACAGAGATTTCGTCAATGAATTGCTGACAACAGAAAAATACATGACAGCAGCTTATTGTACAGCCTTGAATGAATTCAGCCATGAGTCTCTCTATCAGGATATTCAATCCATTTTTGATGAGTCACAAAAAGCGCAAAGAAAACTGTATGATCTCATGTTCCAATATGGATGGTATTCTGTTGAAGCGGAGGATGCCCAAAAGCTACAGCAATCCTACCAAAAATTCCAGCAGACCATTCAGCAGCAGTCTCCTTATCAGCAATAAATAGTAAGAAAAAGGATACGATGTTCCTCGGGACATCTATCCTTTTTTTGTATAAAATTGGTTGACTTTTTATTAATACTTATTTATATTTAACATGCATTAACTATTTTGTCATTGAAATATAAATACAGTATATGTAACAGAGGAGAAATGAATATGAAGAGTGCGGATCAGCTAATGTCCGATATTCAATTATCGCTTCAGGCGCTCTTTCAAGAGATACAGCCTGAAATGCTGGAAAGCATGGAAAAACAAGGCGTCACCCCAGCGCAGCTGTTTGTGCTGGCCAGCTTAAAAAAACACGGCAGCCTCAAAATTACTGAAATTGCCGAACGTATGGAGGTTAAGCCAAGCGCGGTGACATTAATGGCAGACCGTCTTGAACAAAAAAATCTCATCGCCAGAACACACAACACAAAAGACAGGCGAGTAATTGATCTCAGTCTTACTGATGAAGGAGACAGAAAGTTCGAGGAGGTTTTGGCAGGCAGAAAGGCCATTATGGCGCGGTACCTTTCCTTCTTGACGGAGGAGGAAATGCTTCAGGCGGCGCATATTACAGAAAAGCTCGCAAAGGCTGCAGCGGAAACTGACAAAAAGCAAAACATGAAAGAAGGAAACGGATGAAATGAGTAATGAGGGTAAACAATCAAAACGAACGTTATTAATAACAGGCTTAATTATTGCCATGTTTTTTTCAGCTCTTGACGGTACCATTGTCGGAACGGCCATGCCGAAAATTGTCGGTGATCTGGGCGGTTTGAGCATGATGACCTGGCTGACAACTGCATACCTGTTGACATCAACAACTGTCGTGCCGATTGCCGGTAAACTGGCCGATTTATTAGGACGGCGTATTGTCTATGTATCAGGCTTGATTATTTTTATGGCAGCTTCTGCTTTGTGCGGAATGGCCAACAATATGACAGAATTGATTATTTTCCGTGGACTGCAGGGCATCGGCGGAGGCATTATGATGCCGATGGCAATGATTGTCATTGGTGACTTGTTCACAGGAAAACAGCGTGCTAAATTCCAAGGGGTCTTTGGCGCGATTTACGGGCTTGCTTCAGTGATTGGGCCGCAAATCGGCGGCTGGATTGTAGACTCGCTAAACTGGAAATGGGTTTTCTATATTAACCTTCCAGTTGGAATTATTGCGGTTATTTTTATTGCCAGAGGATTACAGGGCCGCCAGCAGACTGGTCCGATCAACTTCGATATTGCTGGTATTTTCACGATGATTGTCGGGGTTGTCAGCCTCCTTCTCGCCCTAAGCTTTGGCGGAAAAGATTATGCGTGGGGTTCATGGCAGATTCTTGGCTTGTTCGCACTCGCGCTGATCGGCATTGTCAGCTTTATTATCGTAGAATCAAAAGCGAAAGAGCCTATCCTGCCCATGTATCTATTTAAAAACAGAACGTTTACATTTTTAAACCTGATCGGCTTCTTTATGAGTATCGGAATGTTTGGTGCCATTACGTTTGTTCCTTTCTTTATGCAGGGAATTGTCGGTGTAAGCGCGTCTGAATCAGGCACGATTATGACACCGATGATGATCTCTATGATTATTTCAAGTATTGCCGGCGGCCAGCTGGTTTACAAAATCGGCATTAAACCGCAAATCATTACAGGCATGCTGGTCATGGCCGGAGGATTCCTGCTGTTAACGACTTTGGATCTTGATACGAGCAAGCTTGTTGCTACATCGTATATGGCGATTATTGGGCTGGGAATGGGTCTGGTTATGCCGATTCTGACGTTGGCTCTACAGGAAAGCTTTTCGAAGGAGGAGCTTGGGGTTGTCACCTCTTCCAGCCAATTCTTCCGTTCGATCGGAGGAACATTCGGCATTACCATGCTTGGAGCCGTAATGAATGCGAGATCAGGGAGTCTATTAACAGATAAACTGGTGCCGTACTTAGACTCACTTCCAGCACAAGCAAGCTCATTTGCCGCCCAGCTAAAGGGTATGATTGATACAAATCCGCAAGGGCTGTTGCAATCACTGTTCAGCCCGGACGCAATCAAACAAATTCCTGCGGCTTTCTCATCCCATATTATGCCGATATTAAAAACATCGTTGATGGATTCACTTCACAGCGTGTTTTATACAGGCCTGATCTTTATTGCAGTAGGAGCCGTATTTACATTGTTCTTAAAACCTATCAAACTATCAAACAAGAAAACGGGAGAACAAGTAAAAGAGAAGGCGGCACAAGCCGTTGAATCACCTTCCCATTAACAGAGCACCCCGCGGGTATCAATCCGCGGGGTTTTATTATTCAATCATCTGAGCCCTTCCATTTCCGAAAGACCAATCCTCATCCTGATTTCCAGCCAGCATGATAAACACATCTTCTTGTCTTACGCCAAGCTCGGAATGAATCCGGCTCGCGATTGAGCGGTAAAGTGCTCTTTTCTGTTCAGTTGTTCTTGACTGTTTCAACGTAAAATGAATGTATATCAATTCATCGGTGCGCTCGATCTGCAGATAAGACGGATCGTAAAAAAATTCATTATTTTCATATTGCCTGATGACTTGAAAGTAGTCATCTACCGGCACATTAATTTCTTCGGTCATCGATTGGTGTATGGTTCTGCTTAGTTTTTGAAGCCACGCTTCACTTCTTCCCGCCCGTAAATGAATCTGTACAAATGGCATCCCCCGCATCTCCTCTCTTTACAGCGTCTGTCCGCTGTCAATTGTGATGATTTGGCCTGTGAGTGATTTCTGTTCAACAAGCGAACAGATCAATTTGGCGACATCTTCCGGTTCAGCGATACGCTGTAACAGCAAAGTGCCGATCATGCTTTTCATTTTTTCTTCCCGGCCAGCCCACCATCTCGTTGCGACAGCTCCCGGTGCTACACCGCTCACTCTGATTTCGGGCGCTAAGGCGTGGGCCAATGATTTCGTTAAACCGTGCACCGCCGATTTTGACACTGCATAAGGCATAGATGAGCCTGCCCCGGTTAACCCTGCGATGCTGCCGACATTTACGATCGCTCCAGCCTTGCTTTTTTTCATGAACGGAACTACTGCCCGCGCGCAGAAAAACATCCCTTTCACATTGACAGCGTATAACTCATCCCAGATGTCTTCTGTCGCAGCTTCTAGATCATCCATTGGAATATGCCGTGTAACGCTGGCATTGTTGACTAAAATATCAATCGTGCCATATGTTTTCACGATTGATTGAACCATATCCTGCACTTCGTTCTTTTTTGATACATCCGCTTGGATAGCGAAGGCTCGCCCGCCATGTCTTTGTATCATTTCCACTGTTTCCTCCGCTTCGGATTGCGAACGCGAATAATTCACCGCAACAATTGCTCCGCGTTTTGCCAATTCCATACTGGCTGCCCGTCCGATCCCTGTGCCGCCCCCCGTTATGAGAGCTATTTTGTCCATCACATTCATAGCCGCCACTCCCTACTGTTGATTAACATATCTTGCTGATTCCATTGTAATCCAGGCTAGATGTTACGTATAATGATTGTTAAAGATACTTGTTATCACTCAGATTGATAGCAAACGAAAGAGGCGTTCAAAATGGAAAGCGGAGATTTACGTGTGTTTCAAATGGTAGCCCGTGAAGGCTCCATTACGAAAGCAGCCCTGCAGCTTGGCTATGTGCAATCGAATGTCACGGCTAGAATTCAGCAATTGGAAGCTGAGCTGGGCACCATTCTGTTTTTGCGCCATAATCGGGGCATGACACTTTCTGCAAGCGGAAAACTGCTGCTCGACTACGCAAATAAAATTATCGGCCTGCTGGATGAAGCGTCTAAAGCGCTCTCATCTACCATAGAGCCAAGCGGGCCGCTTATGATCGGCTCCACTCAGACAACCGCCGCGGTGAGGCTTCCGAAGCTTCTGGCTTCTTACTATGAAGAACACCCTGACGTCCAGCTGTCTTTAACAACAGGACATACACAATTCCTCCTTGATAAAGTTCTCCGGTATGAATTGGATGGCGCGTTTATCGGAAGCGAATGTAATCATCCTGAACTCGAATCCTATCCTGCGTTTGAGGAAGAACCAGTTGTTGTTTCGGCTGCTTCTGTGACCGATGTTGAGGAAGCCATCACAAAGCCGATTCTCGTGTACAGCACAGGCTGTTCGTATCGAGAAACACTTGAAAAATGGCTGCGCTCTGTCGGTGTCACACAACCGGTCATGATGGAGTTTGGTACGCTTGAAGCGATTGTCGGCGGGGTTACAGCAGGTCTTGGCATCTCGTTGTTGCCGAGAACGGTTGTACAGAAACACGAGGCTGAAGGATCGATTCGGCTGTACCCGCTGCCTGAAACTCTTAGGCAGATGAAAACAGAATTTATTGTCCGAAAAGATTCGTTTATCAGCAGCGCGCTGCGTACCTTTATGAATTCCTTCGCGCCAGATAAAACCGCAGAATCACAAAAAAGCAGTCTGCGATAATTGGCAGACTGCTTTTTTAGCTATTGTTTGTTTCGATGCGCTTCATTTAATTCCTTAATATGCTGAATGATATCTTTAATGCCCTGCTTCGCGTCAGGATATGTCGCATTCCAATGCTTAGCGAGCGGCGGCATGCTTTTGGCGATATGCGTGTACAAAATCCATTGCTTCACTTCTTCTTTTAGCTCATTATTTGTCTCACCAAGCAGAAGCTCAGTATACTTCTCCAGCAATCCATCCAGCTGCTCCTGAAGTTTTTGTTCCATTCTCCATCTTCCTTTCGAAAAAACAGCAAGGAGCTTTCTCATGTGAAAGCTCCTTTCGCTGATGTTATTTATCCATGTGATGTGAAAGCCGCTTCCTGGACAATGCATCTGCCCCTGCCATGAGGAATGCAAAGAGGCGTTCCGAACAGCGGGTCCTGTGTGACCTGACAGTTCATAGAAAAAACATGTTGCACAAGATCACAAGTGATGACTTCTTCCGGACGGCCTTCAGCATAAATACGTTTCTCTTTTATGGCCACAAGATGATGCGCGTAGCGGCATGCTAAGTTTAAGTCATGGAGAACCATGACGATCGTCCGCTCTTCCTTTTCATTTAACTCAAACAACAAATCAAGTATTTCAATTTGGTGCGTCATGTCTAAATACGTCGTCGGCTCGTCTAGAAGGATGATATCAGTCTCCTGCGCAAGCGTCATCGCGATCCAAGCCCGCTGGCGCTGTCCGCCTGACAAAGAATCGACGGCACGGTCAGCCATGTCCTCAAGCTTTGTTGCTTTAAGCGCTCTCTCAACTGCTTCCTCATCCTCTTTTGACCATTGTTTCAGCCAGTTTTGATAAGGATATCTTCCTTGCTTCACCAGCTGATGTACTGTCAGCCCCTCTGGAGCCGAAGGACCCTGCGGCAGAATTGCGAGCTCTTTTGCGACTTCCTTCGTTGGAAGCTTGGCAATCGCTCTTCCTTCCAGCAGCACTGAACCGCCTCTCGGCTTCATCAAACGCGCTAATGAACGTAAAAGTGTCGATTTTCCGCAGCCGTTGCTGCCAATAAATACGGTAATTTCACCTTTGGGAATTGTTAAATCCAACTCATCAATAATAACGGCATCTCCGTATCCTAAGCTCAGCGTTTCTGTAGAAATTGCACTCATACCCATAACCGCTCCTTTTTGCTGGCTTTTTAGCAGCACTATGTATTACACGTTCTCTATATATTGCGATTTAAGTCAATTGCCATCAATGCAAGTGATTCGATGTTCAGCCATTTGATATGGTCATTTATCTCTCATTGTAGCAGAAAATAATGACTTTGAAAATCATTTTCAATTAGTAGCTTGGACATAATTGGCGTTTATGGGTTTTTTACATAATGTTATTTCTTAATTTCTCTGACTGATCCATTCTGCATCTTCAGCTTCAAGTTGATATGATCATAATGGGAGTCCAGATTAAATGCTGCCAGCACACTATGGATCACTTCTGTTTCTGCCATTTGGTCTGTCACGGAAAGCTCGCTCAAGATCATTTTCATCTCATCTAATGCTTCTTCTCTCTCTTGTTTGACGCCGGAGAGCTTATCCTGTATTTCCGCAGTTTCCTGAGTTCCGTTTTTTGTATATATGCTTTCATAACGATTATGCTCACCGTCTCCGTAGCTCACGCGAAGCGAGAAATTGCTGTAAGGAACAGACTTCTGCTGGGTGACGGCTGTATTTTCTCCTTCTGCCTGTTGCTGATCTTGATTGAGACGGCAGCCCGCAATCAGAACCACTGCGAGACAAACAGCCCCGGCTGCTCTGATCAAACGCATTATGTTTCCCCCCTATAGGATTCCATTTGTTTTAGGTATATCCAGAGAATGAAATCCTCATTCAGAGGAGAATTGAAAAAGCCGGGGCGTATAACGCCACGGCTTCAGCGTGTCGACAAATGCTCTCCCTTCCTAGACTTCAAGGGTTTTCATTTACTCAGTCAGTTGCAAAAAGGCTTCCGCGTCACGCACGGCAAGCTTGATGGCATTTTCCCAGAAATCGCGCTTCGTGATGTCAGCACCCAAATGCTTCATCGCCAAATCTTCCACGGTCATAGAAGCCGTATCGCGCAATAGCGCAATATACTTCTCTTCGAACGCGTTTTTTTCTTCAAGCGCCAGTGCGTAAATCCCGAGAGAAAACAGATAGCCGAACGTATAAGGGAAATTGTAAAACGGCACTCTCGTGATATGGAAGTGCAGCTTTGATGCCCAAAAGAGCGGATGGTACTCTCCTAACGAATTGCAGTATGCCTCTTTTTGTGCCTCCTCCATCAGCTCATTCAAAAGGCCGGCCGGGACGACTCCCCGCTTTCGTTCTTCGTAAAACCTCGTTTCGAATAGGAACCTTGCGTGGATATTCATGAAAAATGCAACGCTTCTTTGCACTTTATCCTCGAGAAGGACAAGCTTTTCTTGCTTCGTCTTTGCCTGCTGGACAGCCGCATCCGCCACGATCATCTCAGCAAACGTTGAGGCCGTTTCCGCAACGTTCATGGCGTAGGACCGGTTTAACGGCCTGACGTTGAGCATCGCTTCCTGATGGAACGCATGTCCGAGCTCATGTGCAAGCGTTGAGACATTTGAGGCACTTCCCGAAAACGTCATGAAAATCCGCGATTCTCCGCTGTCCGGAAAGCTCGTGCAAAAACCGCCGCTCCTTTTTCCGCTCCTGTCTTCCGCTTCAATCCAGCGGTCCCGAAACGCTTTTTCAGTGAAAGAGGACAGCTTCTTGCCAAACGTTGAAAACTGGCTGACAATGACATTTGCGGCTTCATCATATGAATAGGCCTTTCCATCAGACCCAATTGGGGCCTCAACATCGTACCAGCTAAGCTTTTCAAGGCCGAGCATGGATGCTTTCCGGTTCAAAAACTGAACGAACGGCTGCTTGTTTTCAGTGATGACCTGCCACATCGTATCCAGTGTTTCTTTTTTCATCCTATTGATCTGCAGCGGCTCCTTCAGGACATTCTCCCAGCCGCGCGCTTTATAGGTTTCAAGCCGGAACCCTGCTAAATGATTGAGCGTGTTGCTGAAAATATCCTGCTTGCTTTCCCAAGCTTGATGCAAACGTTCATATATTGTTTTTCTGACAGCGCGGTCTTGATGTCCCATCATATTTTCAGCCTGACCGACAGACAATTGCTTGTTCACACCGTTTTCCTCATACGGTATCGTCATTTTTCCGACGACCATATTGTATAAGTCACTCCAAGCATGATATCCGTCCACCGCAAGGTTTCCAATCAGTTTTTCTTTACCCGGGCTAAGCTTTTCGGCAACCCTCTGTCTTCTTTCATTTAATATGTACGATACATCGCGTAATCCCGGTTTTGTTAACAATTCATTCCACACGTTTTGTTCAATGGCCACCAGTTTATGATCTAATGTGACGAGGGATGATTGAAAACCTGCGGAAAGCGTATTCATAAGTGACTGATGCTCAGTAGCCTTTTGATCACTGATATTCTGGGCCTGAAGGCATGCAACAAAAGCACCTGCCTGCTGAAGCTTGACAGATGTCCGCTCGAATAGATCAAGCAAAGCAATCAGTCCTTCACCATCTTCAGGCGATTCAGGCACCTGAAACGCATCAGTCATGTCTTGAAATGCACTTAGACTTTGTGACAGCTTCTCGATATATCCTTTGAATTCTTCTGATTGGCTCCCTCCCTTAAAAAATGATTCAAGATCCCATCTTTGCTCTACCCCTTGCAGCGTCATCATACAAAACCCCTTTCCTTCTTTCGTTTTATTATAGAACAATTCTGAATTATTGTATAAAAATTTCTTTTATAGGCGTCATTTTCTGTTCATGATTGTACAATAGATGTAGCAGTAAATAGGAGGTATATAATGAATAAAAAAATCGCGATCGTAACAGGAGCGTCCAGAGGCTTTGGTCAGCTGGCAGCCGTAAAGCTCGCCAAGTCATTTTTCGTGATTGCCACTACAAGACAGCCTGAGAAAGCTGAACAGCTTCGGGAATTGGCCGCAGCACACAATGTGGCTGATTCTATTCACATTACCGCTCTCGACGTCACAGATGAGCAGTCCATAGCCTCATTCGGAAAAGCCATTAGTGCTTACGCTCCTATTGATCTTCTTGTCAACAACGCCGGCACGGCTTACGGAGGATTTGTCGAGGATGTGCCGATGGAACATTTCAGGCAACAATTTGAAACGAATGTCTTTGGAGTGATTCATGTGACAAAAACTGTTCTGCCTTACATAAGAAAGCATAGCGGAGCAAAGATTATAAACGTGAGCAGCATCAGCGGCCTAACCGGATTCCCTGCGTTGTCGCCTTATGCATCTTCCAAGCATGCATTGGAGGGTTTTTCTGAGAGCCTGCGTGTGGAGCTGCTTCCGTTCGGTATCCAAACCGCTTTGATTGAGCCAGGCTCATACAGGACATCGATCTGGTCCACATCATTATCAAATTATATGTCGATGCCTGCTGACGATTCAGCCTATCATCAATACTATAAGAAGATTCTTTCCTACGTTGAAAAAAACGCAGATGAAAGCGGAGATCCCCAAGAGGTTGCCGACCTCATTTATCAATTGGCAACAAAACAGCACGTAAAGAAATTGCGATACCCGATCGGAAAAGGCATCAAGCTTACCTTGTTATTCCGATCGCTTTTTCCTTGGTCTGCGTGGGAATCTATCCTGATGAAAAAACTATTCAGATCATCTAAATTATAATTATTATAATTTAGTATTGATTTTTAATTAGTATGTGTTATAATTAAATCAACAGATCACAAGGGGGACGTAACTTATGAAAACTGAAAATGCAAAAACAAATCAAACCTTAGTTGAGAATTCAATGAACACACAATTATCAAACTGGTTTCTTTTATACTCTAAGCTCCACCGTTTCCATTGGTATGTAAAAGGGCCGCATTTCTTTACATTACATGAGAAATTTGAAGAACTGTATGACCATGCGGCTGAAACACTTGATATCATTGCTGAACGCCTGCTGGCGATCGGCGGACAGCCTGTTGCCACATTGAAGGAATACACTGAGCATGCGTCTATCACAGACGGCGGAAACGAAACATCAGCGTCAGAAATGGTACAAGCATTGGTAAATGACTACAAACAAATCAGCAGCGAATCTAAATTCGTGATCGGACTGGCTGAAGAAAATCAAGACAATGCGACAGCAGATTTGTTTGTCGGATTAATTGATGAAGTTGAAAAACAAGTGTGGATGCTTTCCGCTTACTTAGGATAAAAAAAAGCTGAACCCTTTTCGGGTTCAGCTTTTTGATTACCGTTTAGCTTGTGATGCTTTCTGTCTGCTTGGTCAGTGTCACGTTTAAGGTTTTCGTTTTTCCGTTCCGCAGCACTTGAATTGTCGTTTTATCTCCGACTTTTAAGTCTTTGTATAGGATCTGACGAATATCCGCGCTGCTTTCCACGTCTTTACCGTTTAGTTTGACAATGACATCCTCTGATTTGATACCAGCTTTTGCTGCCGGTGAATTTGCCTGAACTTCTTTTACATAAACACCTTTGCCCAATTGATCTCCAAACAGGCCGAGTGTATTTTCCTGATACGTTTCAGGAACTTGGGACATATCAATCATTTGCACACCTAAAAACGGACGATCTACCTTCCCGTTTTCCAGCAGCTGGTCAACGATCGGTTCGACATCATTGCTTGGGATCGCAAATCCAAGTGACTCCACGCCGCTTTCGCTCACCTTCAAACTGTTGATGCCGATGACCTGGCCGCTTGCATTGATTAATGGGCCTCCGCTGTTCCCCGGGTTGATCGCTGCATCAGTTTGCAGCACATTCATTTCCACCGTACCTTGTGTTGTATCCACATCAATTGTCCGGTTCATTCCGCTGATAATGCCTTGTGTCACCGTACCGGAAAACTGCTGTCCGAGCGGATTTCCGATGGCGATGACCTTTTCGCCCGTGCGCAGCTGTGAAGAGTCACCGAAGCTCGCCACTTTTTTGATGTTCTTGCTGCTGATTTCCAGAACAGCCAAATCAGTTATCGTATCACTGCCGACTAGCTTGGCAGTCTCCGTTTCTCCGTTGTAAAGCGTAACAGTCAATTTATTTGCGCCTTCAACGACATGGTTGTTTGTAATAATATATGCTTTATTGCTGTCTTTTTTGAAAATGACGCCTGACCCCGTTCCGCTTTCACTTTCTGAGCTTGAGCCGCCTCCCGTGCCAAATGTGTTATTTTGCGAGGTTTGGATATTGGAGATGCCGACAATCGTCGGCTCTAAATCCTCCACCATATCAGCGACGTTTGAAGCGTTCGTGATCGGTGCCGTTGTAAAATTATCTGACTGCACTTGTTTATTTGCCGAAACAGTCTCGGTCTGATCATGGTCTGACGGCAGATAAGGCGCTATGCCGAGCATCAGGCCACCGCCGATCATTCCGCCTAAGATCGGGCTCAGCCATGCGGCTCTCCGTTTCTTTTCTTTTTTCACAGCCGTTTCTTTCTTTTCCATTTCGATAGCAGAAGCCGTTTCTTGCCGTCCCGTTCCATACGAAACAGGCGCATCAAGCAATTCCTGTTCAGGATGTTCAATCGGCTGCCGGTTTTCTGTTTTCTGATGTTCTGTATGTGAAGAGCCTGTTTGGTATTGATCGTTTTGGTCATCACGTCGATAATCCATGTTCTTACACTCCTTTAACGGTTTTTCATTTATCGTTACATATTCATCGCATGTACAAGTTCAATTGTCCCAATAATGAGGAGAAAAGCAAAGCACCAAAATAGAATATCTTTGATCATCCTACATCTTCCTCGCTTATATCTCTTCCTTTCTTCCCTTATACATATCATAAACAAACATTGTGGGATAAAAATGAAAAGAATATGTGAAATTATGAAAATTGCCTGCCGTATGTTAAAACTAGTTTATAATGACGTTGAAAGGATGTGAAGAGCCTTGTCATACACCATTTATCTAGTTGAAGATGAGGACAACCTGAATGAACTGCTGACGAAGTATTTAGAGAATGAGGGCTGGAACATTACATCTTTTACGAAAGGTGAAGACGCCAGAAAGAAAATGACACCGTCTCCCCACCTGTGGATTCTCGATATCATGCTGCCGGATACCGACGGCTATACATTAATAAAAGAAATCAAAGCGAAAGATCCTGACGTACCGGTCATTTTTATTTCCGCCCGAGATGCAGATATTGACAGAGTCCTTGGCTTAGAGCTTGGCAGCAATGACTACATTTCAAAGCCGTTTCTGCCGCGGGAGCTGATTATACGTGTGCAAAAGCTTCTTGAGCTCGTCTATAAAGAAGCCCCGCCTGTACAAAAAAATGAGATCGCTGTTTCCTCTTACCGGGTCGCTGAAGACGCCCGCGAGGTTTATGATGAAAACGGCAATATCATCAATTTGACGTCGAAGGAATTTGATCTGCTGCTCTTATTTATCCATCATAAAGGACATCCATACTCTCGTGAGGATATTCTCGTAAAAGTGTGGGGGCATGACTACTTCGGAACGGATCGGGTCGTCGATGATCTCGTCCGGAGACTGCGCAGAAAGATGCCAGAATTGAAGGTTGAAACGATTTACGGGTTCGGCTACAGGATGATGTCATCATGAAAAACAAGCCGCTCGCGTTTCAAATATGGGTTGTCATATCCGGCATCCTGTTAGCGATTTCCATTTTGCTGCTCGTGTTATTTTCAAACACGCTGCGCGATTTCTTTACCAATGAAACGTATACGACAATTGAAAATGAGCAGCATGTTCTGACGGAGTACCGCCTGCCGGGTTCAATTGAAAGGCGCTACTACAGCGAGGAAGCTACGGCGCCTACAACTGTCCGCTCCGTACAGCACGTGCTTCTGCCTGAAAATGAAGATGCTTCTTCAGACAGGGATGTAAGCATTCTCTCGTCTTCGTTTATCCATAAAGTGTACAAGCTCGCCGATAAACAGGAGACCAAAAAGAAACGGTACAGCGCCGACGTCAATGGAGAGAAAGTGTTTTTTGTCATTAAAAAGGGACTTTCCGTCAATGGACAATCAGCTATGATGCTGTCTTACGCGCTTGATTCGTATAGGGACGATCTGGCCTATACTCTCTTCAAACAGCTTCTGTTTATTATAGCTGTTGTCATTTTATTAAGCTGGATTCCCGCAATTTGGCTTGCAAAGTATTTATCAAGGCCTCTCGTGTCATTTGAAAAGCACGTCAAACGGATTTCCGAACAGGATTGGGATGACCCAGTGATAGTGGATCGGAAAGATGAGATCGGCAAATTGGGCCATACCATCGAAGAGATGCGCCAAAAGCTTGTGAAAAAGGACGAAACAGAAAGAACCCTATTGCAAAATATCTCTCACGACCTAAAAACGCCGGTTATGGTCATCAGAGGCTATACGCAATCGATTAAAGACGGAATTTTCCCTAAAGGAGATCTAGAAAATACAGTAGATGTCATTGAAGGCGAAGCCCTTAAGCTGGAGAAAAAAATAAAGGATTTATTATATTTAACGAAGCTGGATTATTTAGCGAAGCAATCAGTGCAGCATGACATGTTCAGTATCTTGGAAGTAACAGAAGAAGTCATCGAAAGACTGAAGTGGGCGCGGAAAGAATTATCGTGGGAAATTGATGTAGAAGAAGACATTCTGATGCCGGGCGATCCGGAGCAATGGAACAAACTCCTTGAAAATATTCTGGAAAATCAAATCCGCTATGCTGAGACAAAGATAGAAATCAGCATGAAACAAGATGATCCGAATATCGTGATCACCATTAAAAATGACGGACCGCATATTGAAGATGAGATGCTCTCCAGCCTTTATGAGCCTTTTAATAAAGGGAAGAAAGGCGAATTCGGCATTGGTCTAAGCATCGTAAAACGAATTTTAACTCTTCATAAGGCGTCTATCTCAATTGAAAATGACAAAACGGGTGTAACATACCGCATAGCAGTGCCAAAATAGACTGTACATGTTTTTGCAGTCTATTTTTTATGTGAAAGAATAGCCGTTGAAATCTCTGTAATTTGTTTTGAGCGGCTGTTTGCATTGATGAACCCATTTTTTCTCAGACAAGGTCTGCTTCGGATATTTGACTTTCTCCACTTTGATTCCTCTGTTTCGCAAGCGGCTGATCATTTCGTCCAATTCTTTCATTCTAGATTCACCCTTTCGCTTGAGCTTTGACCATTCGGTCATCTCAATTTATAATATAAATAATACATGATAAAAAAACAAGTTACAATAAGGTTAATTTTATAACAGAAGGTGTGACTATATGGTCATATCCTGTACAGGCCTCCGGGCTTTGAAAGGGTGGAACCATTGAAGGAAAAAGAAAAGCTAATTATTGAAACAGCCTTAAAACTATTTGCCCAAAAAGGATACAACTCAACATCAGTTCAGGAAATCGCAAAAGAATGCAAAATATCTAAAGGCGCTTTTTATATTTATTTTCCTTCGAAAGAAGCGCTTCTTCTGTCTATGCTGAACTACTATTATGATAAAACGTTTACCCGAATTTTAAATATTAAAACGAAGGGAGACAGCCCCAGAACAGCTTACCGTAAACAGCTGACCGTGCTCTATGAAAACATCCTTGAACACAAGGATTTTATCAGCATGCAGATGAAGGAAAGTTCTCTGCCTTACACGGAGGAAGTAGAGCAATGCGCCAAAAAAATCCGCCAGTCCTCACTTCAATTTCATATCGACAGCCTGCTGAACATTTACGGAAAAAAAGCGGAACCGTATACTGCAGAGCTTTGTTTTTTAATAGAGGGCATCAGCCAGATTTACCTGGAATGCATGATTTTGCTCGGCTATAATGTGAAGCCGGATCAATTAGCTGATATCATTATGAATCGAATTGATGATATGGTAAAAGGCATGTCTGAACGAAACGATAAGCCTTTCATCACATTGGAAGAGGCAAGCTCTTTATTTGGGCCTCTTACGCACGGACGGCCTGACCCGCTGACTGAATCGATTGTGAAAAGCCTTCGTGACAAAATTAACAGCTTAAACACAAACTCCTCTCTTGAATTATCGGAGAGCTTGGACATACTTGAAGCAGAAATGAAGAAAAAAACACCGAAGCTGGCGATCATAAAAGGAATGATCCATAACCTGACCGAGTCTGAAGCTCTCGCCAAAGATGCGGAGCAGCTTAAATATCTATTAAAACAGCAACATATTTAGAAGAACGGCTGCTTAAAAGCAGCCGTTTTTTTCTTCTATTATGCCTTTGGTTTTACCATATCTTCCGGCTTAACCATTTCATTAAATTGCTCCTCTGTCAGCAATTCTAGCTTCAAAGCAGCTTCTTTCAGCGTCAATCCCTCTTTATGGGCTAGCTTGGCGATTTTCGCCGCGTTTTCATATCCAATATGCGGGTTTAGCGCCGTTACAAGCATTAATGAATTTGACAGGTTTTCCTGGATGGTTTCTTTGTCAGGCTCAATACCGACAGCACATTTATCATGGAATGACTTCATGCCGTCACTCAGCAGCTGCACAGATTGCAGGAAGTTGTAAATGATAACAGGCTTAAACACGTTCAGTTCAAAGTTCCCCTGACTCGCCGCAAAACCAATTGTCGCATCGTTCCCCATAATTTGCGCTGCGATCATTGTCAATGCTTCACTTTGTGTCGGGTTGACTTTACCAGGCATAATGGAGCTGCCCGGCTCATTTTCAGGAATGGCGATTTCCCCGATGCCGCAGCGAGGTCCGCTAGCAAGCCATCTGACATCGTTTGCGATTTTCATTAAATCAGCCGCAAGCGCTTTTAATGCGCCATGCGCATAAGTGATTTCATCATGGCTTGTCAGCGCGTGGAATTTATTCGGCGAGCTGCTGAACGTTTGGCCGGTCAGTTTTGTGATCTCTTCTGAGACAAGCTCTCCAAACTCTGGGTGAGCGTTGATTCCCGTTCCGACAGCCGTTCCACCAATTGCAAGCGCACGCATTTTATCTGTCGCTTCCAAAATCATCTCCTTCGAACGATCCAGCATGTAAACCCATCCGCTGATTTCTTGTCCGAGCGTTAGAGGCGTAGCATCCTGAAGGTGCGTGCGTCCGATTTTGACAATGTCGGTGTATGCTTTCGCTTTTTCATCCAATGTATTGCGAAGCTGGTCAAGCGCAGGCACTAGCTGTTCGTAAACAGCTAATACAGCAGCAACATGCATCGCAGTCGGGAATGTGTCGTTTGAGCTTTGGCTGCGGTTTACATCATCATTTGGATGAATCGTTTGATCTGAGTTCTTTTCTTTTAATAAAGCAGTCGCTCGGTTGGCTACCACTTCGTTCATGTTCATATTGCTTTGTGTGCCGCTTCCGGTTTGCCATACGACAAGCGGAAAGTTGTCATCGTATTTGCCTTTGAGCACATCATCACAAACCGCTGTAATCGCTTCCGCTTTTTCCGCGTCCAGATTGCCAAGGCGTTTATTAGCGAGAGCTGTGCTTCGTTTTAATATTGCAAACGCCTTCACAACACGCATCGGCATTTTTTCAGAACCGATCTTAAAGTTCTCCTTGCTTCGCTGTGTTTGGGCGCCCCAAAATTTATCAGCAGGAACTTTCACTTCTCCCATGGTGTCTCGTTCAATTCTGTATTTCATTTATGTATCCCTCCATAACGGTTGCTTCAATAGATCATAATTCGCCAGTGATACAGAAAGTCCTCTTTATTTTTCGAGCTTGGATGATTTTAATTTTAATTCTAAATATACGCGGGAATCCTTTGAATATTTGTACTTCGGATTCGTCCTGCCGTACTCCTTTGATGTATAGGAGACATCATAATGCTTTTCAAATGATTTAATGAGCTGTTCTATTTCTTCTTGTTTTCCAGCAAGCCTTACCTGTGCCACTTCGTATCCTCCGCTTTCATAAAAAAACTTACACCATGAAATACTCTAACACAGTATATCATTTTTTTAACAGGAAAAGATAACCTCTACTAAGGTTTTGGATAAGAGGTGACCTCGTTGGAACAAACAGAGTTTAAGGAATATATACACGATAATTTAGCATTAGTGCTTCCAAAATTAAAAGAAAACGATGATTTGGTGAAAAACAAAAAAATGCTCTCCAACGGTCTTGTTTTTTACTATCTCTATTTTAGTGAACTGAATGATCAGAAACAGGTTGCAGAATCGATTAAAACCTTAATCAAAGATGAAGAGACCCTTACGCTTGACCAAGTCAAAAAACGCCTTGACCAGCTTGACGCAAGGCCTGTTGAAACTGCCGAAAAAACGACTGAGGCCATTCTCAGCGGCAAGTGTGCTGTGTTTATCAACGGATTGGATAAAGTCTTTATTTTGTCGACAGGAAAGAAAAAAACAAGAAGCCTGGCAGAGCCGACAACTGAAAAAGTGGTGCGCGGACCAAAAGTTGCGTTTGTAGAGGATATCGATACAAATATGGCTCTCATTAGGCAAAGGACTAACCATCCAAAACTCATTACAAAAAAAATCATGATCGGCAAAAACAAGCTGAAGTCGGCGGCCATTATGTACATTGAGGGCAAAGCAAAAAAGTCCGTCATAAAAGAAGTTAAAGCGCGGCTTAACAATGTTCAGCTGGAGGATATCCAGGATAGCGGAACACTTGAGGAGCTCATTGAAGATAATAAATATTCGCCGTTTCCGCAGATTCAAAATACGGAAAGACCCGATAAGGTATCGTCGGCCCTGTTTAACGGCCGTGTGGCCATTTTGGTCGACAATTCACCATTTGTGCTGCTAGTACCGGTTTCTCTCGGCATCCTGATGCAGTCCCCGGATGACTACTATGAACGCTGGATTTCAGCATCTCTTATCCGGTCGCTGCGTTTTGGATCTATCTTCATTACCTTATTTTTGTCTTCGATTTATATCGCACTCGTTTCCTTCCATCAAGGACTCCTGCCGACCGCGCTCGCCGTTACGATATCGGCAAACAGGGAAAACGTGCCCTTTCCGCCGATATTTGAAGCCCTGCTGATGGAAGTAACCATCGAGTTGCTAAGGGAAGCCGGGCTGCGCCTCCCCAACCCGCTCGGCCAGACAATAGGGCTCGTTGGGGGCGTTGTCATCGGACAGGCGGCTGTAGAGGCGAATCTCGTCAGCTCGATTATGGTTATCGTTGTCAGCGTCATTGCCCTTGCATCCTTTACCGTTCCCCAATACGGAATGGGGCTGTCTTTCCGGGTGCTGCGTTTTATTTCGATGTTTTCCGCCGCTATTCTCGGGCTGTATGGGATTATTTTATTTATGCTTGTTATTTATACGCACTTAACGAGACAATCGAGCTTTGGATTTCCGTATTTTTCGCCAAACGGATTCTTCAGCCTGAAAAATACGGATGATTCCATTATCCGTCTCCCAATAAAAAACAAACCAAAAGAGGCGAATAATCCAAATGAGCCAAAAACAGACTCCAAACAAACTTAATACCTTCCAAGGGATTTCGATTATTGCGAATACGATGCTCGGCGCCGGTCTGTTAACATTGCCGAGAGCGCTGACCACTAAGGCCAACACCCCTGACGGCTGGATTACGCTCACATTAGAAGGCGTTATATTCATTTTGTTCATTTATTTAAATACGCTTATTCAGAAAAAACATCATTACCCTTCTCTATTTGAGTATTTGCAGGAAGGGCTCGGAAAATGGATCGGAAGCATTATCGGCCTTTTGATCAGCTGCTATTTTATCGGAGTGGCCAGCTTTGAAACCCGGGCGATGGCCGAAATGGTGAAGTTTTTCCTGCTGGAGAAGACCCCAATTCAGATCATTATTTTCACGTTTATCTGCTGTGGCATCTATTTAATTGTAGGGGGATTAAGTGATATGTCGCGGCTGTTCCCCTTTTATTTAACGGTAACAATTATTATTTTGCTGATTGTGTTTGGGATCAGTTTTAAAATTTTTGACATCAATAATTTGCGACCCGTCTTAGGTGAAGGCCTTGGACCCATTGCAAACTCCCTTACCGTCGTTTCCATCTCTTTTTTAGGAATGGAAGTGATGCTGTTTCTTCCTGAACATATGAAGAAAAAGAAATATACATTTAGATACGCGGCTATCGGCTTTTTGATTCCGATTATTTTATATATCCTGACGTATGTCATCGTTGTCGGGGCTTTGACCGCACCTGAGGTGAAAACGCTGATCTGGCCGACAATTTCTCTCTTTCAGTCCTTTGAGCTTAAAGGGATATTCATTGAAAGGTTTGAGTCGTTTTTACTGATCGTCTGGATCATTCAATTTTTCACAACGTTTGTCATTTACGGATATTTTGCCGCTAACGGGCTGAAGAAGACGTTCGGATTATCCACTAAAAAAAGCATGGTGCTCATCGGCGCGGCTGTCTATTATTTTTCACTATGGCCGGATGACGCCAATCAAGTCATGATGTACAGCGATTATCTCGGGTACATTTTTGTCTGCCTGTTTCTGCTTCCCTTCATTCTCTTTTTCATTGTCGCTCTCAAAAGGAGGATTACAGCAAAATGAAAACTCGGATCTTAATTATGTTCATATGCACCCTGTTGCTGTCCGGATGCTGGGACAGCCAAAATATTGAGGAATTAAGCTTGGTAATCGGTGTAGGGCTAGACAAGCCGGATGATAAAAATTTAGAACTGACACAGCAGATTCTTATCCCGAAAAGTATCAGCTCCAAAGAGGGCTCTTCATCTGACCCGACACAGCTTTCTATCACAAAGGGTGAAACTGTCCATCAAATGATGCGAACATCTGCATTAAAGCATAACCCTACGTTTTCACAGCATTTGCGTCTTATTCTGCTTTCGAAGAGCGTGATTGCGGATCATATTGGATTGGACGCGATCATTAACCAGTTTGTCAGAGACAACGGGACAAGGAGGAGTTCGTACGTCTTTGTCACCGATGGCACAACTAAGGATATATTTAAAATAAATGTTCAAGGCGAGCCCGCATCCAATGTGATTTATGACCTGACAGAGAATAATACGGTGACGATCAGAATGATGGAGCCTGTTACACTGGGTGAGATCTCAGAACATTTGACCTCTGATGATTCATTCCTCATCCCTCATGTCGGAGAGGAAAACGGCAAACTTGCGATAAACGGGGCTACTATCATCAAAGATAAATTATGGAACCGGAATTTAACACCTGGTGAAATTCAAAATATCAACTTATTTACAGGCACTGTCGAAGGAGGCGTCATTGAAATGAGGCACAATGGGAACCTTTTTTCTTATGAAGTGTACTCCAGCAATCGCAAGATCAAGACAGACTACAAGGACGGAAAATTCAAATTCACCGTCACACGGAATATTGAAGGGCGTTTATCAGAGGACTGGAATCCGAATGAAGATTCATTTAAGGATTCATATATCAAGGGGATTGAAAAGACAGTCGAAAAACGATTACACAAAACAGTAACAGCATTTATTACAGGCACGCTGCAGAAAGATATCAAGGCAGATGTAACCGGGCTGGGAAACGAAGTCAGAATTCATTATCCTCAACAGTGGAAAAAGATTGCAAGAAAATGGGATGATGATTATTTCAGCAATGCGGAAATAGACTACCGGGTCAATGTGGTTGTCAGAGACTTCGGGACGAAAGGTGCAAATAAATAGAAGAGCCTATTTTACGAGGTGATTTCGGTGTGCGTACACCGCGGCCTGCGTCCGGTCACTGACATTCAGTTTTGATAAAATATTGGTGATATGGGTTTTGACTGTTTTAATGGTGATAAACAGTTCCTGGCCTATTTCTTTGTTTGTTTTACCTTCTGCCAGGGTGAAAAGATGACACACCATTGTCAGCTGATCCGTTTTTCATGAGCTTCCAGCCGTAATACACCATAGCGGCTGCCAGCGCCATTCCGACGACAAACGGAAGTGAACAGATGAGCATGATCGCTCCGATACCGCCCAAGAAGATTCCTGTAATCGTTTTACTGCGGCAAACCTTTTCATTCCTGCGTATGTCATCAAGCTCCCTATGGCGAGCGGGATAATAAAGCCGAAGCTTCCAAAAAAGACGGAGATCCCAAATACAATTAATAAGAATCCGCCTATTGTTTTCTTGTTTATCATTATGCAGATTCTCTTCATCTTAAACAAATAAGCATTTGCGCAAAACGAATCAGAGATTGATTTTGATATAAGACCGGAGTCGTATCTTGTGCCGGACCTATGGACACAAAAAAACGCCATGCACGAGGCATGGCGTCAAAACCCTTTATAAATGAACACTTGCTTCCCTTTCTTTGATCAGGTCGGACCGCTCTGCTTTAGCCAGCTTTGTGAAAAGTAAAATGCCAATACCCGCAATAATTTCGACAACCCCTCCGACAGCGATCACAGTTCCTGAACCAAAAGCGTTTGCAGCATACCCGCAAATGACAGCTCCGGCAGGTATGGAAATATTAGAGATCATATGTATGACAGCGTAGACCTGCGGCTGATCCTCACTATCCACAGAGGTCTGGATAATCGTGTACTCAGGAACATTAACAGCACTGACTGCGGCGCCAAAGGTAAACGCTGCGAGAAAGACGAGCGGCAAAAAGGTGTTCATACCGGTAATAAAGAAAGCGAATCCTTCAATAATGCCGGCAGTTACGAATAACAGCCCATATCTGTTTACTTTGACTTTCGCCAGCACAAACCCCAATAAAAACGCGCCTGCGGCGGTAGTGGCCTTTAAAAGCGAGTAAACGATCGGCTGGCCGTTTAAATCTTCCGCAACGTAAACGGCTGAGAGCGCTTCCCAAGGGGCAGCCGCGAAATTCATGAAGATACAATAAATGGCGAGCGGATATAAAATCTGATGTCTTCTCACAAGCGTAAAGCCGCGCTTCAGTCTGCCGATATATGTGCCTCTCTGCGTAACGATAGCAGAATCTGATTGGGATTCAACCGCAGTATACTTAATAAAAAGGACGAGAAAACCAGAAACCAAATAGAGAACAAGTGCGATAAGCATTGTATAAGAAGGGCTGATAAATGTAAGTAAAGCGCCGCATAACGTGACAGCTCCGAGCCGGACAATTTGAGCGGAGGATTGCAGCACGGCGTTTGCTTTTTGAATGCCCTGTTCGTTTACGATATGGGGTATTAAAGTTATGGATGCGGGATTGTATGCAGCCCCTGTAGCAGAATGCACAATCATAAGTGTCATGACAAACCACAGCGGAGAGAAACCCGCAAAATGACAAAGAGGAATAATCAAGACGATCGCAGCCCTTGTCAAATCTGAAAAGTACATCCAAAATTTCAGCGTATTTTGTTTCATGAAAGGACCCGTCACAGGGGCCAGCACAGCTTCCGGCAAAAAAGTAACAGCAATCAATAAAGCAGTGCCGATCGCACCTTTGCCGTCATAAATTAAAAACCATAATATCGAATTAAATGCGAACATATCGCCTGATATCTTTACTATTCTTGAGAGAAAAAGATAATTAAAATTTCTCTTCCAGATGCTATCACTTTCAATTAAATTCACCATCCATCAGAGCCCCCCACTGCCTATTTTTTACATCTTTTTTTATTACAATATCTCATTTTCCCACTTTTCAGTCAATAATGCATAAGGTTCATTTTTTGTCGTAAAATGGGAGATTGACAGAATGAAAAACAAAAAACCGGCATGTAGAGAACAAGCCGGCTTTCATTTTCTTTTTTTATGATCCGCTGCAGTTTTAGTCCCGAAACACAATAGCACTTCTTTCATATTCCACATCGTCAATGCCGCTTCTCACATTCACAACCCGTGCGGCGGCAAAGAAATAATCGGATAGTCGATTGAGATAACGCAGCACTGTTTCATGAATCTCCTCCGATTTCATAAGCGCCACCACTCGGCGTTCCGCCCGCCTTGCAATGGTGCGCGCCGCATGGAGAAGCGAAGCACCCTTCGATCCGCCTGGAAGTATAAATTTCTTCAGTTCCGGCGCTTCTGCTGTGTAGGCATCAATGCGCGTTTCCAAAAAGGAAACAGATTCTTCCGTTAGTTTATAGCCTTTTCTTTCTGTGACGATTGCCAGATCGCCTCCGCAGTCAAACAGCTCATGCTGGATCATCAGCAGCTCGGCTGTCAAATCTTCAAATCCGGGCTTGCCGGAAAGCTCTGCTAAAGCAAGCCCGACAAAGCTATTCAGCTCGTCAATCGTGCCGTAGCTTTCGACGCGGAGGCTGTCCTTGTCCGTTCTGCCTCCGACTAAGCTCGTTTGTCCCTTATCGCCTGTTTTTGTGTATAGTCTCATTTCGTTCTCCTCCCTTTATCACTTGTCCCTATAGTATACCCTGTTTTAACAGCGGCATAGAGCTGTTACATCTGTTTCATTTTGAAGCATAAAGTCCTTGCATCATCATCACAAAAAAGTATTGTTGAATAAAGAAACAATAGCTTTTATAGTATAAATGTAAACGCTTTATTTAAAGAAGGTGGGATGGGGATGGAATTTTACAAAAAAACGGCCATTATCACCGGTGCAAGCCGCGGCATCGGCAGAGCCATTGCGGAGACGCTTGCGGATAAAGGAGCAAATGTCGTCATCAATGGGACAAAAGAAGAATTACTCAAGTCCATGTGCGCAGAATTGAATAATGAGAGAAAGTGCGCTTCTTATGTTGCTGGTGATGCAAGTTTGCCAGAAACAGCCTCGCTTCTCATAGCTGAGGCAAAACAGCAGTTTGGGCAGATCGATATTTTGGTCAACAATGCCGGCATTAATTTGCGCAAAACAACTGTTGATACGTCGCTTGAAGAGTGGAAAAGAGTGATAGATTTGAATTTAACCGGCACTTTCCTCATGTGTCAGGCCGTCATCCCAGAAATGACCGCGCAGGGTGGCGGAAAAATCGTAAACATGAGCTCAACGACCAGCAAAACACCGCATCACAACGCCTCTCCTGCTTATGGTGCATCGAAAGCAGGCATCAACTATTTAACGATGCATTTGGCAAAGGAGCTTGCTGCACACCGCATTCATGTCAACGCTGTCTGCCCGGGACCGATAGAAACGGATATGAGCAAGCAGTGGAGCGAGGAGTATCGTGCAGCAGTCGTCGAACGGATTCCGCTGAAAATGATCGGCTCACCCGAGCATGTCGCAAACGTTGTCGCCTTCCTAGCATCTGACAAATCTGACTTTATGACGGGCGAAACGATTAATATTAACGGCGGCACCTACATGAACTAAAGAAAAGTGCCATTTTATGAGACGACCCTTAAACTTGAGGATTCTCATGAGGCTGAAGCATGAGTCAGGTATGGAATCGGACTCATGCCGTTTTGTCTTATTCGTTTTTGATTGTAGTCTCACTTTCATTTATGCAGATAAGATCGCCTTGATTCTGATCCGCACTTAAAAATGCGCCAAAAGAAAAGCACCTCCAAATTTGACATTTGGAGGTGCTCGTTTATGATAGAAGGCTCTTCTTTTTATGCATGCCGATTACGCGTTCCAGACAGCATGATGGCCTGTCTCACCGCTTCTTCTAAACTCGCGGGATCGGCTTTGCCTGTTCCCGCAATATCAAAAGCTGTTCCGTGGTCAACACTCGTACGGATAATTGGCAGGCCGACTGTAATGTTCACCCCGGCTTCAAGACCGAGCACCTTAATCGGTCCGTGTCCCTGATCATGATACATCGCCACCACCATATCAAAATCGCCTCTCACTGCTCTAAAGAATAGCGTGTCAGCAGGCAGCGGGCCGAATGCCTGTATACCTTCACTTTGCGCGCGTTCAACGGCAGGGACAATTTTCTCTTCTTCTTCTCCATGTCCAAACAAACCATTCTCACCGGCGTGAGGGTTAATGCCGCATACCGCGATTTTAGGCTGCGGTATACCTGCGCGAATGAGTGTATCATGCGCCAATTGTATTGTCGTGTATACCCGATTCGCATCAATGAGATGAATGGCGTCAAGCAGACCGACATGGGTTGTGACATGCACCACCTTCAGGTTCGGTGCAGCCAGCATCATCGCATAGTCCTTTGTTTGCGTCAATTCCGCTAAAATTTCGGTATGGCCCGGGTACATGTGCCCCGCCTTATGGAGGGCTTCTTTATTTAAAGGCGCTGTGCAAATGCCGTCAATCCGATTCTCGTTGGCAAGGGCAATCGCCTTTTCAAGATAGCGGAACGCTGCGTTTCCCGCTTCAGCCGATACTTCTCCCACTCTCAGTTCCTCGGTTAGCAACTGAAGGTCCAGGCAAGGAATGACACCGGGCTTTACATCTGCCGCCTCTTCCGGTTCGTCGATTTTTACAATGTCTGCATCTGAGCCAATGAACGTCTTTGCTCTGCTTAAAATGCTGTAATCCCCAATGACAAACAATGTCCCGTTTTCATGCAAATTGGTTTGCTCAAATGCCTTGATGATAATTTCCGGGCCGACACCGGCCGCATCCCCCATCGTCAACGCAATGATTGGTTTTGCCATCTGTCTTCCTCCTCTACATTTCTCAGCACCTCAACGGCTCTTAGAACAGAATCGGTTTGACCATATGCGCCCGCCTTTGTCACCGCATATATATCTGCGTTGAGAAGCTTGCCGAGCGGTATCCCCGCTTCAATTTCACCCAGCAGTTGAATGCCGTCTGCGCCAAGCTCGTTGCAAATCGCGCGCGCAGTGTCCCCTCCTGTCAACACAAGGCGTTTTAATCCTGTCAACTTGACGATTTCACTCGTGACTTCACCAAGAAATCGTGAGAGCTTTTCGCCTACAGCCTGCCGGTCAAGCCCTTGTTTTCTCCCAAAAGCGATGATGCGCTGTACGGTTTCCGGCTTTGCATCAGTATAAAGCAGAACATCTTTCCCTTGATGAACCACCACTTGATCGAGCGCGCGCTTATGCTCCCATGCTTCACATCCATTCAATACGTTCAGCGGATTGATGCGCACGTCAAGGAGGTCACGCTGCTCTCTTACATATGCTAGCTGTCTATTTGTTATGTTCGATGCACTGCCAGATACGATCATTACCGGTTCATTCCTCTTGCCTGTCTGCAATGCCCTCTTTCTGACATGCTGGGCAAGTGCACAGGCCAGTCCGGCAGCGCCGACCCATAAAACGGACTGCCCGCTGTTCATAAACACTTGCACGATGCGGCGCAGATCCTCATTTGTTTCTGCATCGCAGACAAACCATTCATGTCCTTGGGTTTTCCACGCTTTAAGGTCTTGTTGTATTTGCTCATCAGGTTTGTGAAGCTGTTTGGTGCCTATCGTTTTTGGCTGTATATTCGTCTGCCCGAAAAGCAAATCAGCGATCCGAGATTCGGCAACCGGTGTTTTCGGATCAACGGCTGCTTCAGTTTCATGAACAGGCCGGCCATTGACATAATGCATGCCATCCACAGTAATCCGCCTCGCATCAGGAAAAGCAGGGGCGATGACTGCTGCATCAAAACGCCCCAGATCCATCAGCGCCTTGATTTCAATCCCGATGTTTCCCCTTAATGTGGAGTCAATTTTCTTTAAAAAAAGGTGTGATTCAAGGCGGGCGAACGGATGCGATGCTGAACTGACTTCTTTGTAAGCCTCGCTCGGCGACACACTGCGCGTGTCCGTATCTAAAATCATGACATCTTCTTTTATATCCCCTGGATTTGCACCAGACCGGTCAAAAAGAACAGCGGCGCTCATTCCTGCTTTAACAAACTGAACGCCTGTGTCATTAGCTCCCGTTAAATCGTCGGCGACAATCACTATCTTTTGGCTGATGTCCGCTCCTTTTTTGCATCGTATGTTTGTCATATCGACACCTCGGTCTCATGCTATTCTTTTAGTTTTCTCCACAAGGTGGTGCGGTTGATATTCAATCGCTTCGCTGCTTTGGATTGGTTCATATTCTCCTCTTTCAGCACCGCCTGAATGATGCGCCGTTCGATGTCCTCAAGCGTCCCTTCAAAATAGCCCTTTAAGCTCTCTTCCTTTTTCTCATTGGACAAACGATCAAGCTGCGGCGCGGCTTCAGCCAATGTGATATATCCGCTTTTCACCGTCAGCGCAAGTTCCTCAAGTACTCGCTTAAACTGCCGAACATTCTCCCTAAATGTCCGATTGCGAAACGCGTCCATCACCTCAGGCGCAAGTCCGACCACTTGTGTGCCATAAGCTGAATTAAATTCAGCAATAAACAGTCTGCTCATGTCCTCCATGTCTTCCACCCGCTCTGACAACGACGGGACATAAAGCGTCAATCCTTGTAAACAACTGTATAAATCAGGGTCAAATCGCCCTGCTTTCATTTCTTCACATAAATCAGCAGAGGAAGAGGCGAGCCAGCGTATTTGCTGATCCGGCTTCATCCATTGCAAGGCGAGATCATGCTGGACTTCAAGCGGCAGATGCTCGACATGCCGAAGAAAAATCGTCCCGTTTTGAACAGCCGGAAGGGCTTTCAGCAATGAGGTCTCTTTCACCTTGCTGCAATGAATGGTCATAAACGTATGCTGCCGCCGAGGGCTCATTTGATGAATCGCTAAGGCGAGGTCTGATTTCCCCGTCCCTTCCTCTCCGTACAGCAAAATAGGTTTATGCGTCTGGCTGAATGCCTGCGCTTGCTGAACGGTGTCCCTCATAGAACTGCTTTGTTGTGTAAATGATGAGAATGGGTGCAATGAATGGACGGGCGCCGCAAACGACCATACAGGATGGTTACGATCATCGCGTGATGACGACGATTGTTCAATGGCAATCAACAACTCTCCTTTTGAAAGAAGGGAACCTTTCATATGCCAGATAACTTCTCCTGTTTCTAATTGAAAATACCCGCTTAGTTTGCCTTCTCTTATTGACTGTACGGCAAAAGCCAGTTCTTCCCACCATTCATTGACAGCGGCGGCGGGTGCTATAGGCTCAAGAAGACCTTCTTCCATCCATTTTTTCATCATTTTGTTTACAAAGCGGATCCGGCTGTTATCATCAATGACGAGCATCCCTTTTTCTTCCTGATCAATCATGTCTCTAAACATCCGCTGCTCCTCGGATGCCTCCTTAAAGAGCCGGTACATTTGCTTTGCAGTGTGAAACGCTTCCTTAACCGATTCACGGCCGGACGTGATCAGCATGCTTTGCATGCCTAGCTCCTTTGCCGCTTTATCAGTAATCACATCTCCTAATACGATTTGTGTCCCCTGCTCTTGAATGTCCCTCAGCAGATCCCATACTTCCATTTCTTCTTTTATCGTATATAAATCAACTTCTATTCCGAAAAGCTCGCTGATGGTGCGAACCCCTTGGGTAATATTTTCAAAGCCAACGACGGCTGCTTTCCCTTGATAATCTTTAATGAGTGTCAACGCCCGCAGCAGATCATACCCGGAAACAGGGATATCTACGACAGGGATGCGCACGTGTTTTTGAATGAGCGAGGCTGTACCGCCGCGGCTCATCATGATATCGATCCCCTGTGATACCGCTTGCTCTGCAATCGCGACGCCGGAGCGCAAATCGCCGACCTCCAACTGAAATTGAATATCTTGTTCTTCCTTCGCGAGCTCTGTCAATAAATCCCCTAAACCTTTATATGGCGCAATGCCAAGCACTTTAATTTTCATAAAAATGGACCCCCTCTTTCATTCTCCCTCAGGTCAATGAGACAGTGAGGGAGTCCGTTCAAACATTGGGACAGCCCCTCGAACTTAAATTATAAATGATGCGATATGGGGATACAATTCATTCTGTCCAGTGCGGTGCGCCCGTTCAAACGGCTTTATTCTTGATCGGCCGAGGCCCACATTCGCGGGACGCGTACATATTTAATTGCCTGACGGTAATACGTAAAGGCAATATGCAGGTCGCCGTCTTTCCCCTGCTTGATCGATGGATAAGAAAACTCGCGGTTGAGCTTGTCTTTTGAGTTGTTCGTCATCGCATACCCGTCGCCGACTTCAATATTTCTTTTGACAGGCCATGTGACACCGCCGTCATGTGAAAGCGCCAGTGTCATCGGCGCCCTCGGCGCTCCCCAGAAGGCTGGACGGGCTTCTGTGTCTACACCTGTTCTCGTATCATCCTCATCCTCAATTTCATCGTATAGAGATGCTCTTCTTTCGGTCGTTTCATTCGCATTCATATGATTGTATACGAGAGCGAGCGTCCCATCTTGAAGCGCTGTAAATTGAATGGAAGAGTTGTTGTTCGGCAGCTCCGTCGGCTCAGGCTCTGACCAGGTGCGGCCGTTATCAATAGAGCGGCTCGCATAAATCGAGTCTGCCAAACGGCTCCTAAACAGCGCAAGCAATGTCCCGTCATGCAGTTTTTCAATATTCATATGAACACAGCCCATGCTGCCCGGCACCTTCACTTCCTCCCACGTCTTGCCTTTATCAGATGAAATTTTCACCGCGCTGATGTCACGGTTTCCAGTCCATTTCACATCAGCCAAGGTGATGCAGTAAAAGACGGGAAGCAGCCAATCGCCGTTATCCAGGACAACGAGCGGCTGGCGGATAAAGGTGCCGGCTTCGCCAAACAATGTGTCAATGCCGCTCCATGTATGGCCTCTGTCATCCGATGTCCGGTATCTGACAATGGCTGTATCCTGATTACCGGACACCTGTGCCGTATACATGAGCCAGAGCCGGCCGGACGGCTCTTGGAAAAGCACAGGGTTTTGTTCGGATCGGGAAGAATCATCCGACAGCTTTTCTGCCTGTGTCCACTCACTGCTCCCTTTTGCAAGCCTTGACATGTAAATCGATATATCCGCAATGCCTTCCTGCGTACCCCCAAACCAGACACACAATAGATCACCATTGTCCAGCTCCAGCAAGTTGGCTGCGTGGTTTTGCGGACAGTCTGTCGGCAAAAAAGCATCCTTTCTGGCCTCATCTGTTTCATTTTTTCTAATGCGCCCATCTATCAGCAAGGGAACTTCACTTTGTTTCATTACAATTCCTCCTTTACATTTGACTCTTTTTTCGCAGGCGAGCTGATCAGACGGTCTAATACGAGCACAACAAACGGAACAATGATGGCAATGTACATGTTATCAATGCCAAACGGATTGTCTAACAAATACCAGACCGTTGTCGCCATTCCGGAAAGCACCAGGCCTATGGTTGCCCCCCGGTTTGAATTAAAGTATGGCAAATAAAAGCCCATCGCCGCCACAACGGCAATTGATGTGCGAAGCGCCCTCGTAAAGAAAGAAAGCGTTAACAATTCTGGCGCCAATGCAACACCGAGCAACGGTATAAAACCGATGATAATGGATGCATATCTCGTAACTTTCATGCGCTGTTCAGGTGTCGGTTTTGCTTTAGGCACATAAAAGTCATCCATAATCAAAGTTGTTGTGGCAAGCGCAACAGTCGAGACGCCGACGAAAATGGACGCCACAAGCGATGTTGCCACAATGGCGCTCAGCACGGGATTCATTTGCTGCATAAATACCGGGAATGCATAGATGGCATCAATGTCCGGGTACAAATACCGTGCGGCAACGCCGATGACTCCAATGGCAATCGCAAGCGGCAGACAAAGCAGTGCCGCATACAGCGTCGATCTCTTTGCCTCTTTCTCACTTTTCGATGAGGTAATGGCCTGAATAATAAACTGAGTCGCAAAAATCGCCCCCATATTGCCGATAAACCAAGCACCGATTGTCCCCCATCCGATACTGCCGTCCCATGTGAAGAAATGCTTGGGCAATTGCTGCGTCATCGGCTCCCAGCCTTTTGTCAAATAAAGTGCAACCCCTAATGTAATTAGAACCCCCACATATTTAACAAGAGAATGCAGAATCGTCACCCAGGCAACGCCCTTCATTCCTCCGAATGTAAAATAAAAGGTGCTGACAATCGCTGTAATGATGGCACACGTCATGAGCGGAAGACCTAAAATAGACGAAATCGCCGCCGATCCGCTTAAATAGTTCCCTAGATTCACTAGTAAAAGAGCCACAATCATAATAGTAGAAACGACAAGTTTGGTCGATCGGCCAAACTTGTCACTAATAATACCGGAAATCGTATATTGGCCTGTTTTATAAAATTTCCCTACTAAGAAGTAGGAAAAAACAAAAAACGCAATAGAGACCGTTACAATCGACCATGAAGCTGCCAAACCATGTGTATAAGCTGATTCAGCGGTCCCGATTGTCGATTTGGTGCCGATAAATTCACTCATTAGCAGAATGCCGACAACAATGGCCGGCAGTGTTTTGGCGGCATTGTTGAATTCCGCACTGGATTTACTGCGAAAGCGCATCGTCAGCCACGTCGTAAAAAGAATGTAAACCACAATCACTGCCAAAATAAATGTTATGACCGAACCGCTTAAGACATCCACCCAAACTCCCCCTTTGTTTGCAAGCCTCCTACAGGCTCATGGTGAAAACAAGTACAGATCCCAATGACCTACACCTCAAGCAATTTCAAATAGACAGCTTCAATTTCCGCAACGGACATCGGCTTTGGATTGTTGTCCATGAGCCGTTTGACGTCGGCTGCCGCCTCAGCAAGCGTTGGCACATCCTCTTTTGATACTCCGAATGCCTTTAAATTTTGCGGAATATTTAAATCGGCGGTCCACTCTTCAATCTTCTGTATAACCCGCTCTGCTTGGCTGGCCTTCGAACATTTTTGCTCGATTCCAATTACACCAGCGACATCTGAAAGGCGGTCAGTCACATGATCCGCATTAAAGGCCGTTACATGCGGAAGCAACATGGAATTGGCCACACCGTGAGACATTTTGTATTTCCCCCCAAGCGGGTAAGCCATCGCATGAACCGCCGCTGTCCCTGCGCTTGTCAAAGCCATTCCGCCATACATGGCGCCAATAAGCATTTTTTCTCTCGCTTCTAGTTTATCTCCATGGTGATAGGCCTCCTGAATACTGGAGGAAATCAGTCTCATAGATTCAAGCGCAAACATGTCACTGAATGGATTTGCTTTGTTGGAAATATAGGATTCGAGCGCGTGTGTAAAAGCATCCATTCCGGTTGCGGCCGTGATCGCCTTTGGAAGACCAGTCGTCAAAACCGGATCTAAAATCACAAGTGATGGCAACAGATAGGGACTGACCATACCAATCTTTAATTCTTTCTCAGGGAATGTCACAATCGCATTCGGCGTCACCTCTGACCCTGTTCCAGATGTTGTCGGAATCAGCACAAGCGGAACACCGGGCTTTTCAACGAGATTCGTGCCAACCAACTCGGAAATCGGTTTTTTATTTGTTTTCAGAACAGAGAGGATTTTAGCCGCATCAAGCACACTGCCTCCTCCAATTCCTAGAATTGCGTCATGGCTTCCTGCAGAAAAAAGCTGAAAAACCTCTTCGATATTTTGTTCCGTCGGCTCCGGCTGTATGTCAGTATTGATTTCACTTGAGATGCCTTTTTCAGCCAGCACCTCTTTAATTTGGTCTGCATAACCGAGAGAGACGATCGACGGCTGAGTTAAAATAAACACCGAACGGATCTGATTCCATCCGCTTGTCTGATCCAAATGATCACCAAGGAAATTGAGTGAATGTGCGCCAGCTTCAATTCGGGCGGCCGTTTGAAAATGATAAAGCGTCTTCATATCCTCACTGCTCCTTTGCCAGTTTTGTTTCAATTCCGTAGCCTTCCAGCATCTTTTTCACTTTTTGCAACCCCTCTCCTGACAGCTCTGCAATCGGATGTTTAGGCGGTCCGACGTCGATTCCGGCAAGCTCCGTTGCTTTTTTTAGCGGCGCCGGCAGTGAACCGAGTGAAAACGTGGCACGAAGCGGGTCTAGCTGCTTTTGATACTGCTCGCTCTCTTCAATGTTTCCTTGTTTATAAGATTCATAGATTGAAACAACGGTCTGCGGAAGCACATTTGCTGTTGCAGCCACAGCCCCTGTTCCTCCCGCCTTCAATGTGTCTAAAATCAATGAATCGGTTCCTGCCAGAACGGAAAAGGACTGGTCTTTTGTACGCTCAAGATACGCCTTAATATTGTCGAAGCTGCCGCTGCTGTCTTTAATGCCGATGATGTTCGGCAATGCCGCCAGCCTTTCAACGGTTTCAGGCTCAAGTGATACACCTGTTCTCGACGGAATGTTATAGAGCAGGACAGGAAGCGCGACATTTTCAGATATCGTGCGGAAATGCTGATACAATTCCTCCTGCGAAGGTGCGACAAAGTATGGCGTAATGATCGAAAGAACATCAGCTCCAATATCCGCCATTTGGTTAGATAAGGAAATGGTTGCCTCAGTACTGTTTTCTCCTGCTCCGATAAAAACAGGCACACGTTTATTAACCGCTTTCACGACAGTTTCCGCAATTTGAAGCTTTTCCTCTTGCGAGAATAAATGAAATTCGCCATTTGTCCCTAAAGCAAAGATGCCATGGACACCTGAATCAATTAAATGATTCACCAGCTTTTCGGCTACACCCGGATGAAAATCCTGTTCTTTTGTAATCGGTGTCAGTATGGCTGGAATAATTCCCTCTACTTTCAAATGATTCCGCTCCCATCTGTTGCAATTTTAAACAACCATATATAATAAAACGCTTTCATAAAATAATTATAAATCTATATTGATTCATTAAGCAACATATTTTTCGTATTTAGGATAAAAAAATGACGTCTCACCCTCATCTGATGCGTTTTAAAACAATAAAAAAACCTGTCCAAAGACAGGTCGGATTAATTTTTTAAAGCTTTCACACAAGCCGCTGTTTGATTCTGTATTTGTGTCAATAAAATGCTTTGATCCGGTAACCGGCCGGAGTGAGTGGACGCGATGAGCACATCACTGCAGAAAACACGATGCTCAGCTGCAGCTTTTGCTGTAGCGCTTATCACCTTCACAAATTGACCATCGTGCAAACAGCCGCCGACTACCACCCATATGATGAAACGCCCCTTCGCATCTTTCATTCCGATGATGCAAAGATCATTGCTTTCCGACACAATATGACAGTCAGCCAATTTACAATCATGTTGGATAAACAGCGTTTCTTGTTCAACGGTTGACATGTCTTGCGGCCATCCAGAGTTGTTTCCGCTGTCGAAAACAAGTTTTCGTCTCCAAGCAAAGCCCTCTTCAGAGGACAGAACGCGCAGCGGGCGGTCTGCTGAAAATGTGATGCCACGCGGCAAGTATTGTTCAATTCGTTCTTTTAGAAAGAGGGGCTCGGCTTTCTCCGGGAAGGTTTTCGCCTTAATCGTAAATTGCGGATTTGCACGTTGTGGATGGTCCAGCGCTGTGATGTCAGTATGATACACCCGCTTAATACGGTCGGCAGAGAGGGCAGCTTCCGGGCGGTCAAGCACTTCTGCTTTTCCATCTTTTAATAACAGCAAACGATCACAGTATAAACTCGCAATATTCACATCATGAAACACCCCAATGACTGCGAGTTTTGACGCGACCGTTTCTTGTTTCATTAGATCTAGCAGACTTTTTTGAAATGACAAATCGAGAAAACTTGTCGGTTCATCAAGCAACAAATATCGGGGTTCCTGGGCAAGTGCCTGCGCCACATACACCCGCTGCTGCTCTCCGCCGCTCAGCTCATGAATGGATTTTTTGGCAAAGCGGAGGATGTCTGTCTGCTCCATCACCCTTTTTACGATATCGTGGTCTTCCCCTGTGAGCTGCCGAAAAAGACCTGATTGATAAGCATAGCGGCCAAACTGTACCGTTTCCTCCACCGTAAAGGAAAAGGCCTGCTCCGTTTTCTGAGGAAGGGCCGCTACTTTGCGGGCGAGCTCCTTCGTTTGGTACGACCCGACTGAACGGCATTCAAGCAGCACTTCGCCGCTTCGAGGCGTGATGCTTCCCGACAGCATTTTCAACAAGGTGGTTTTTCCGCTGCCGTTCGGACCAAGGATTCCTAAAAATTCACCCGGTTTTACTGCAAAGCTGATGTCCTGTAAGACATCCTTTCTTCCATAGCCGCCGGACACTCTGATGACATCAATCATGAACTCGCCCTCCCCGGTAACGCCGAATCAATATAAACCCGAAAACTGGTGCTCCTACCAGTGCGGTAATAATGCCGATCGGCAGCTCCGACGGCTCAATGATGGTTCTGGACAAAAGATCTGACAGCACAAGGAACGAAGCGCCATTCAGCATCGAGAGCGGCAGAAGATGCCGGTGATCCGTAATAGACAGGAGACGGATAAAATGCGGAATGACGAGACCAACAAAGCCAATGGTTCCAGATACCGCAACCGCACTGCCAGTTAAAATAGCTCCCGCCAACAGAACGACATATTTACTCCGCTTCACATTTACACCGAGCAGCCTCGCTTTTTCCTCGCCATAAGTCATCACATTCAGTTCTCTGCCGCTGATCAAAAGCGCGGCAGCGCCCGCAGCAAAAAAGGGCAGAAACAGTGCAACATAGCCCCAGCCCCTCATTGATACGCTGCCGAGCAGCCAGTGGACGATCGGTTTTAAATCATCGCCGGACAATGCGATCATGAGAGAAGTAAGCGCACCCAAAAACGAACTGAAGATGATCCCTGTTAAAATCAATGCAGACAGGGTCAATGAAGGGTGAACAAGCCGCGCAAAGAACAAAACCAAAAAAATCACGACAATAGCCGCTCCAACGCTTAAAAACGGCAGTGTAAAACTTCCGATCACCGGCAACTCAATCCCGAAAAACAATGTGACCACTGCACCGACAGCAGCGCCTGACGATATGCCGAGCGTATACGGATCTGCGAGCGGGTTCTTCAAGAGCCCCTGAAAACCGGCTCCCGCAGCAGCCAACCCCGCGCCGACAAGAGCGGCCAATATCACCCTCGGCAGCCTAATTTTCATGATGATGTTCCCCTCTATCGGATCAAGATTCAGTCCTTGAATGCCAAACGATTCTCCCAAAAAAACCTTGATAATAGCAGGAATGGGAATCTCCAAAGACCCGATAGAGATTCCCAAAAGAACAGATACCGACAAAAACATCAGGCTGAGGGCATATGCCACAAAGCGTTTATTTTTTAAAAACATCAGGGTAAATATGTTCAGCAAGCTCTTCGACCCCTTTAATCAATCGCGGTCCCGGACGGGTCACGAGGTCAGGGTCCACGTCGTATACTTCGTGATGTCTGATGGCTTTTACACCGCTCCAGCCGCTTCGTTTTTTTATTTCACTGACAGCAGATTCACCGTTTGTCGTCACGATCGCATCGGGATTCAGCTTGACGATCGCTTCTTCGGTCATCTTAGCCCAGCCTTTCTGAGCGGAAGCGGCATTTTCCGCATGGATCGCTTCAAGCATTTCATCCATAAAGGTGTCTTTCCCGGTCGTATAAATGTCCGGAGCCGGAGACACTTCGACAAATACTTTCTTTTGATCGGCTTTAGATATGCCGGCGGCCTTTTCTTTTATAGCAGCCAAGTCTGTTTTCATTCTTTTCACAAGCTGATCGGCTTTTTTCTCTGCCCCGGCAGCTTCACCGATCATTTCAATTGATTTGTATACCTCGGAAAATGATTGTGCATCGTTGACAGTCAGCACGGTAATGCCCGCGTCCTTTAGTTGTTTAATGGCATCGGCTGACGCTGACATGGAAGACTCATAGGCAAGAACGAGGTCTGGCTTTAGAGAAATGACTTTCTCAACGTTTATATTCATATCCCCAACTTTTTCAACCTTTTTGACTTCCTTTGGATATGTATCGTTTGTGGTGACGCCGACCACATTGTCACCAAGGCCGAGAGCGTACGTGATTTCTGTGTTGCTCGGCATTAATGAAACAATCGTTTTCGGCTCCTTTTTGATTGTGACATCTTGGTTTGACGCATCACCAATGGTGACAGGGAACGCTTGAGATGCTTCTGTCTTTTGGTTTGCCTTGGAATCCTTTTGATCTGCCGCATTTCCGCAGCCTGCTATCATAACAGCGGCCAGCAGAAGGGCAGTCCATATTCCGGCTAGTTTCTTCATAACCTTTCCTCCTAAGTGAACTAAAAAAAGCATCTCTACGATGGTAAAGATGCTGTAAACAACACAAAAAACCCTATTGTTTACACATCATCTGTCCTCGCAGACTTCGTGCTGACCAAATAGGCAGGTATCCTGGCTCTTGGAGCTATGGCCAATTACAGTGGCGGGACCGCACCGGCTTTTACCGGTTTCCCTATTAAGCCGGCTGTTGTTGGCGGACCGGCACCTATTTGACATTCGTATCCTTTTTTCGGAGTAATTATACTATATGACTGACAGGCTTGTATATGCGCCTTGAATGACTTTTTCCCCAGTTACATGTATGGAAGCAAAATCCTCGTAAACACTAATTTTGTTCTTGTATACTTAATACCATCATCTATAAAAAGGAATGATTCTTATGGATTTAAAGCTAAAAGACAAACTCGTTCTAATCACTGGCTCGACTTCCGGCATCGGAAAAGCGGCAGCAAAAAGCTTTCTGCAAGAGGGAGCGGCAGTGATTGTCAACGGACGCAAACAAGCGACTGTTGATCGCACGATTGAGGAGCTTTCTGGATACGGAACGGTGCACGGTGTGGCTGCCGATTTGTCAAAAGCAGATGAAGCAGCGGCTTTTATTGAAAAAGTAAATGAAATCGGTGATATCGATATTCTTGTCAACAACCTTGGATTCTTCGAGGTCAAAGACTTTGCCGATGTGACAGATGAAGAGTGGAATCAATATTTTGAAGTGAACGTGATGAGCGCGGTTCGGACAAGCCGTCACTTCCTTCCAAAGATGCTTACCAAAAACAGCGGCCGCATTTTAAATATCGCAAGTGAAGCAGGCGTCAAACCGCTACCAACCATGATTCCGTACTCCATGACCAAAACGGCGCTGATCAGCCTTTCTAGAGGAATGGCTGAAATGACAAAAGGCACGAATGTGACAGTCAACTCAGTGCTTCCGGGACCTACTTGGACAGAGGGCGTGGCATCCTATATGGAAGGTGCCGCAAAAGCAGCCGGCCAGGATACAGATACATTCATCAAAGACTATTTTAAAGTTAATGAGCCGACTTCTCTTATTCAGCGATACGCGACAGCAGAAGAAGTGGCCAACACGATTGTATTCCTCGCATCTGACGCCGCATCCGCCATCAACGGCACGGCACAGCGCGTGGAAGGCGGTATTATCCGTTCTCTGTAATATGCAGAAACGCATCCGTATTTCGGATGCGTTTTTTTATACATCTCCAGCGTATGGAACCGGCTGATAGCCGCCTGTTTCCAATTTTGCTGAAAACAATCCTCCCGCGTGAGGCTGCTCGTATCTTTCTGTTTCTGTCAATTGTTCCGTTGCCGTTGTGATGTAAAGGGTTTTTAAGTCTCTGCCGCCGAATGCGCAGCATGTCACATATTTAGCCGGCACGCTGATTGAATCGTTTACTTTTTTCTGAAACGGGTCAATATGAACCACGCGGCTGCCCCCAAACAGAGCCACCCACAACATGCCATTTTGGTCGATTGTCATGCCGTCCGGCAGTCCTTCTGATTGATCAAAACGATAGACGGGTTCTGGATTTGAGACATTGCCGCTTTCAGGATCATACCTGTAGCGCACAATTTCCTGTGTGGGCGTGTCAATGTAATACATCAAATTCCTCTCGCGATCCCAATCCAAACCGTTCGAGGTGGAGACTTGATCTTTCATTTTGATAAGTCTGCCGTCTGGATCCAAACGGTACAGGGAAGCCTGTTTTTGTTCGCCTTCCATGCTCATTGTCCCCGCCCAGAGCCTTCCGTACGGGTCACATTTCGCGTCATTAAAACGCAGGCTCTCATCCATATCCTTCGGCTGTTTGATCTTTTCCAAGCTGTCATCCTGAAGATGATACAGGTAAAACCCGTCCTTCATCGTCATCATCAGCTCATCCTTTGTATATTTCGCAAGCGCGGTCACAAAGGACTTGAATTTGATAGATCGGTTTATTTTTTCTTCAGGGTCGAAGATGTGGAGCTCGCTCCCTAAGATATCCACCCAATATAAGCGGCCATTTTCTTCATCCCATAACGGGCCTTCTCCAAGCACTGCCCGAGTGTCTGCTTCCAATACTGCATCCATGTGTTACACCTCTTTAGCTTCAGTCTATATATTGTTATTCCCGGCAAAAAGGTGTCGAAACCACATGTTTATCGTTTTTTGAAAAGGATAGTAATGACCGTCCCTATGTTCATTCTGCTGTTTACATGAATTGTCCCGTTATGCAAATGGACAAGCTCCTTGGCAATGGCGAGCCCGAGGCCCGTTCCGGCAGATGAATCTTTTGTGTTCGTCCCTCTGTAGTAACGGTTAAATAAATGGGTAATCGTTTCTTCATCCATCCCTTTCCCATTGTCCTTAACCTTCAAGGAAATATGATTCTTTGTCTGTTCTAGAATGACCTGAATTTCCGTTCCTTTGTCGTTATGCTTTACGGCATTACCAAGCAGATTTTCCAATATTCGCCTGAACCATGCTTCATCAAGCGCAAATTCAATATGCTCTTCTATGGATACAAAGGAGATATCATATCCTTCAGAAAACGGATTTTTCTTGAAATCCTCAATGACATTTTTAAAAAACGGGATCAGGTTTGTGAGTTTTCTCTCAATTGGAAGAGCATCATTTTTCAGCCGATACGTTAAATTTAAGTCTTCAATCAGCTTGGACATGTATTCAGATTTTTCTCTGACAACCTGTCCCATTTCTTTTACTTCTTCCGGCGACCAGTCATACTGCTTCGACTCAAGCATCATGCTGTAGCCGTAAATGCTGCTGAGCGGTGTTTTTAAGTCATGCGATAAACCGGCAATCCATTCTTCTCTTGTCGCCTGGATTTTTTCTCTATTTCTTTTATCCCGTCTCAGCGTTTCAGTCAGCTGATCCATTGATTCAAATATCTCACCGAAGAAGCGGTACGGCTGTTTGATTTTCCCCTTTTTGTTTTTGCTGACAGGACGGCCTTTCCGGTTTTTCGGTTCCTCAAGCTTCCCTTTTGATAGATTGACCAGCCATTTAATCGTGTGAAAAATCGGCAACCCAAATCGAAACATATACCAAATGGTCATCCAAATGATATACAGAAACAGAACACCCATAATCAGGAACATCGCCTTTAGCACAACCTTCAGGAACGATTTGTTAAACTCCTGATCGGTTACATAGACAGGGTTCGGCACCGTAGCGACCATCCATCTGTCTTTGTTGAGAATCTTAACGGAAATTTCCCGTTTATAGTTCCAAGGTTTGGAGTTGTATTTAAGCAGCTCCAGCTGATTCATCGTTTTTCTTTCACTTTTTGTGCTGTTAATGCTGTCGAGAATGTTTCCATTGCTGTCTAATAGGTAAATGGCGCCTTTTTCCCGCTTAATATAGTCGATGGTGCTGGACTGATAATCTGATAGAGAATCTATCTTTTGCTCGCGCTTTTCAACGGAAGTCAGCAGCTGTTCGCTCTTTAATTTCCAGCCGGACAATAGAAGGTACGACTTATCTTCAATATTGATGGCCCAATAATTCAGCTTATAGTTATGAAGTTTTTTGGTTTTATAAATAGACAAGAGCTCTTTCTTGGTATAGGTGCCCGGCACGTCTTTCGGCACGCTGTAGGAATAATCGGTTTTCCCATTAGAGTCAATGATTTGCATCCACCCGTGCTGTTTATCGACAGACTTCTTCAGAAAATTATCGACTTCCCATGTCCCGTCTTCGTTTACATCGAGATATGCCTCAAGTGTGTCGGTGGTTGCCTTTGTCAGCCCAGAATTCGATTCCGCATCGCTAAATCGAGCGTCTAAATAGAAAAAGGAAGCGACAAGCATAACTGTGAGCAGCAGAATCACAATCAGCATCTGCCCAAAAAAGTGAAACAAAAACTTCCATCTTAATCTCATGACCGCTTGCCTTCAGGATTCGGAATAAAACGGTAGCCGAGACCGCGAACGGTTACAATATACTCCGGGTTGCTTGGATCACGCTCAATTTTTTCCCTGAGCTTGCGGATATGAACCATAACGGTGTTGTTGTCGCCGTAAGAAGGATAGCCCCAAACTTTTTCATAAATTTGATCTTTGGAAAGCACCACATTTGGGTGTTCACAAAAATACTGCAAAAGCTGCAAAAGCTGAGCTGAACAAGCGACGGCTTCCCCGCCTACAATCAGCTCGGCATTTTGCGGAGAAAATGTAAAATAATCATATGTATAGGTTTGATTTGAATTCGTTTCTTTCGATTGATAAGTCCGCTTGAGGTGCGCCCTGATCCGCGCCGCTAATTCCAGTGGATTAAATGGTTTTGTGATATAGTCATCAGCCCCAACCGCAAATCCGGACAATTTATCCGCATCGGATGATCTCGCCGTGAGGAAAAAAATCGGAGCGTCTGAATACTCTCTGATCAGCGTGCAGGCTTCAAAACCGGACATTCCGCCCATCATGACATCAAGCACGATCAAATCAACCTTATTGGCCTTCACAACCGGAATCGCTTCTTCTGCGCTTGCCGCATCCAGTAAATTTCGATAACCTTCTTTTTCGAGAACGCGTTTGATCATGTCCACAATCGCTTTCTCATCGTCTACAATTAAAATTGACGCATTTTCCACTTTTATGTTCCTTTCTGTCACTGTTTTTTTCATCTTATCATTATATCGTTTATTTTTGGTACATTTTTGAATAGGAAGAGTCTTGGCAGAACAAATAGAAAACGGGAACGTAGCAGTTCCCGCTTTTCATATTTTCAAAAGATAAATGTTATGAGTTCTCGTCTACCATATACAAAATAAACTCCCAAAACCCCGGTACGTCCTGGCACAAAAGCATATCAGCCTTTTCAAACATTTTGATCTTCAGCTCTTGCTCTAAATCTTCTCTTTCTTGATAGGATGTATTGCAGAGCTTTTTTCTAATCATAGGTGAAAAGCATTCAATCAGATGTTCAATGTCAAATTTATCGTCTTTTTGGTTCTTTTGTTCATACTGGCCGTTCACAGCTTACTCTCCCCCTTTTTTTGCGCCGCGAGCTGTTTTCTGATATTCTCAAGCCCTTTTTTATGAATGTTGGAGATGTTTTGCCGGGACTCTCCTAGTGAATCGGCAATCTCTTGCATCGTGGCACCATGAAGATAGACTTTCGTCAGCACGCTTTTTTGTTTGTCAGTCAGGTTCTGGATCGCTTGGTAAAGGTAATAATCCTGAACATGCTGGCTCAAGTCATCCTGCATATCTAAAAATGCTTCAAACGCATCGCTTCCAGTTTCGGAAGGAAGTCGTTCTCCTGCTTCCGGATGATCGACCGTCAGCGGATACCGTTTTTGGTTTTTGCGAACCCGCTTATCAAAATCAATAGAAAAGATCCGAATCATTGAATTCATATACTTGACGATGCGGATTTCCTTATAGAATTGCTTAAATTGCTCGTCCAATGATTTTGCATCTTTTTCGTTCGGGCTTTCCATTACGTTTTTGAACAAACGGTAATGCTGAGGATTGCTCAAAAAATGCTTCACGATGGGATGCTTCATTATCTCCTTACATTTTGACTGTAAAAGACCTTGATAGTCCATCAAACCGCCTCCCTACTAAATTAAATGAAGGAAAGCAAAAAAAAGTAAACTACTACTTTCTAACTAGGCTTGTCTTAAATACTCCAGGGCAGTTTACGTTTTCTTGGATGTCCTTCACTTACATACATGACTGCAAAAAAAGAAGGGAGGTATTTTCCTATGGATCAGGTTTTTATAGAGGAAGTCGTGAAACAGATCGGCAATCTGGGGTTTCCTGCGTTAATTGCAATGTACCTGCTGACTCGATTTGAAAAAAAGTTTGATCAGCTTATCGAACTGATGACAGAGCTGAAAGATCAGAAAGCAAAAAATTAATTTTCGATCGAAGTTGACTTTTTACTGTTTTTTTTCACTTAACAAGACAGAAGGGAAAACGAAAGGCCTTTCACCTTCTCTTTCTGCTAGCACATTTAAATAAAAGGAGGAAACATTTCATGAAAAAACAAAATGACATTCCACAGCCAATTAGAGGAGACGAAGGAGCAACAGTAAAAATCCCGCGCAATATTGAAAGAGACCGCCAAAATCCGGACATGCTTGTTCCGCCGGAGACTGATAATGGTACCGTGAGCAATATGAAGTTTTCGTTCTCTGATACTCATAACCGCTTAGAAAAAGGCGGATATGCTCGTGAAGTGACAGTACGGGAGCTGCCGATTTCAGAAAACCTTGCATCCGTAAATATGCGGCTAAAGCCGGGTGCCATTCGCGAGCTGCATTGGCATAAAGAAGCAGAGTGGGCTTATATGATTTACGGACGTGCTAGAGTCACTATTGTGGATGAACAAGGGCGCAGTTTTATTGATGATGTAGGCGAAGGAGATCTTTGGTACTTCCCGTCAGGCCTGCCGCACTCCATTCAAGCGCTGGATGAGGGAGCCGAGTTCCTGCTCGTGTTTGACGATGGCTCATTCTCTGAAAACAGCACGTTCCAGCTGACAGATTGGCTTGCTCACACGCCTAAAGAAGTCATTGCTGCGAACTTTGGCGTCACACAAGAGGATATTGCTAATTTGCCAGGCAAAGAGAAATATATATTTGAAAAACCTGTCCCAGGAAGTTTGAAAGATGACATTGTAAAAGGGCCGAACGGTGAAGCACCTTATCCATTTACCTACCGCCTTCTTGAACAGGAACCAATTGAATCAGAAGGAGGAAAAGTATACATTGCAGATTCAACAAACTTCAAAGTGTCTAAAACAATCGCATCCGCGCTCGTGACGGTAGAACCCGGTGCCATGAGAGAACTGCATTGGCATCCGAATACTCATGAGTGGCAATACTACATCTCCGGCAAAGCAAGAATGACTGTTTTTGCATCTGACGGCCATGCGAGAACGTTCAACTACCAGGCCGGTGATGTTGGATATGTTCCATTTGCAATGGGTCATTACGTTGAAAACATCGGGGACGAACCGCTTGTCTTTTTAGAAATCTTTAAAGACGATCATTATGCCGATGTATCTTTAAACCAATGGCTTGCTATGCTTCCTGAAACATTAGTTCAACAGCATCTTGATTTAGGTAAAGGCTTTACTGATATTCTTTCGAAAGAAAAGCATCCGGTAGTAAAAAAGAAATGCAGTAAATAAAAAAAGACCAGCTTGCAGAGAGCAATCGTTCTCTGCAAGCCTTTATAAGGAGATGTACCTGTGAAACATCAAATTTCTCGCAAACGCTTATTGCGGCTCTTTATAAAGTACTTACTGGCCGCGCCAGCAGTAATGTTGACCTATTTTGCCGTCATGTTTATATTGTTTTCTTTAGCAGGAACGAGCTACCGTTCAGTAGCTCATGTCCTGCTTTTTGCTGTGTTATTTCTTGTCCTTGGGCTATGTTTAGAACCATTTGAACGCCTGATGATACATAGTTTTACTTTTTTCAAGACAGACAAACGCTTATTCATTCTCCTTGCTGGCATCGTACAGCTGCTGTTTTTGTGGATGACTGCTCATACAACAGACGAAATGATCAGCGACATCTGGCTGTCCACCACAGAAGAAATGATCGTCGCAGCCGTTTTTCTTATTTTAGACAAATGCAATTCGGCCCTTCCCAGCTAAAAAAGAACGCATTCCAAATGAATGCGTTCAGCTTGTAGAGAAAACGATGTTTTTCTACAAGCTTTTTTTGTTTTACGCTGTTTTTTTGGATATTCAGCTGATTTCAAAAACAGAAAAAGAGCTCCCGCATACCTAGCTCCGTTTGGCTAGGTAT
>NZ_JAUMKF010000052.1:0-566 GCF_030519405.1 Bacillus sp. C28GYM-DRY-1 | reverse complement strand
GAGCAAGCTCCCATCTGTCCGCTCGACTTGCATGTATTAGGCACGCCGCCAGCGTTCGTCCTGAGCCAGGATCAAACTCTCCGATAAAGTAGTTTGACTGACTACGCACATCGCTGTGCGATTTTATAAAAAATGAATTAACAGGTACGTTTTGTCTTGTTTAGTTTTCAAAGATCATTTCAATTGTTCGCTTTGTTAAAGCAACTTTATTAGTATAAGATGTTGCTTCTTTAAAGTCAATAACTTTTTTAAAAACTTTTTGGTGGAGCCTAGCGGGATCGAACCGCTGACCTCCTGCGTGCAAAGCAGGCGCTCTCCCAGCTGAGCTAAGGCCCCATGAAAATGGTCGGGAAGACAGGATTCGAACCTGCGACCCCATGGTCCCAAACCATGTGCTCTACCAAGCTGAGCTACTTCCCGATTTCCTATCTATTCTATTAGAATAATGGCGCGCCCGAGAGGAGTCGAACCCCTAACCTTTTGATCCGTAGTCAAACGCTCTATCCAATTGAGCTACGGGCGCAAAACTTAATGCCGAGGGCCGGACTTGAACCGGCACGGTAGTC
>NZ_JAUMKF010000051.1:0-613 GCF_030519405.1 Bacillus sp. C28GYM-DRY-1 | reverse complement strand
TCTCAATTTGTTTGGTGGCGATAGCGAAGAGGTCACACCCGTTCCCATGCCGAACACGGAAGTTAAGCTCTTCAGCGCCGATGGTAGTCGGGGGTTTCCCCCTGTGAGAGTAGGACGCCGCCAAGCAGATTTATTATTTCTACCATGTTTGTTTATGAAGCTTATATTATTCCGCAGTAGCTCAGTGGTAGAGCTATCGGCTGTTAACCGATCGGTCGTAGGTTCGAATCCTACCTGCGGAGCCATTGCTTCCATAGCTCAGCAGGTAGAGCACTTCCATGGTAAGGAAGAGGTCAGCGGTTCGAGCCCGCTTGGAAGCTTTATTAAGTGTATTATTACTAAGGTTTCTCAAAAAGGAGAAAGCTTTTTTTATTGCGATATGCGGAAGTAGTTCAGTGGTAGAACACCACCTTGCCAAGGTGGGGGTCGCGGGTTCGAATCCCGTCTTCCGCTCCATTTTATCCCAACGGGATATTTTAAAATTAATTGCGCCCGTAGCTCAATTGGATAGAGCGTTTGACTACGGATCAAAAGGTTAGGGGTTCGACTCCTCTCGGGCGCGCCATTATTCTAATAGAATAGATAGGAAATCGGGAAGTAGCTCAGCTTGGTA
>NZ_JAUMKF010000050.1:0-661 GCF_030519405.1 Bacillus sp. C28GYM-DRY-1 | reverse complement strand
AAGTCCTGTGTGTCTGCCAATTCCACCACCCCGGCGTGGATGGTATAGTTGGAGCGGAAGACGGGATTCGAACCCGCGACCCCCACCTTGGCAAGGTGGTGTTCTACCACTGAACTACTTCCGCAGACAGGATGTCCAGTTTTAATGACTGTTATCCTATATAATGCGGGTGAAGGGACTTGAACCCCCACGTCATAAAGACACTAGATCCTAAGTCTAGCGCGTCTGCCAATTCCGCCACACCCGCGTAAAATGGTGAGCCATGAAGGACTCGAACCTTCGACCCTCTGATTAAAAGTCAGATGCTCTACCAACTGAGCTAATGGCTCTTCTTACAAGAGACTTGAGTATTATACCATATAAAAGTGGTGCCGGCAAGAGGACTTGAACCCCCAACCTACTGATTACAAGTCAGTTGCTCTACCAATTGAGCTACACCGGCAAAATGGTGGAGGATGACGGGCTCGAACCGCCGACCCTCTGCTTGTAAGGCAGATGCTCTCCCAGCTGAGCTAATCCTCCATAATTGCACTGACGTGCAATTGCTTGGCGGCGTCCTACTCTCACAGGGGGAAACCCCCGACTACCATCGGCGCTGAAGAGCTTAACTTCCGTGTTCGGCATGGGAACGGGTGTGACCTCTTCGCTATCGCCACCAAAC
>NZ_JAUMKF010000049.1:0-663 GCF_030519405.1 Bacillus sp. C28GYM-DRY-1 | reverse complement strand
CTGCATAATACGTTGAACAGTTTTATGGTTAATACGCATTCTCTTTTTTAGTATGGCTGTGATTTTTCGATATCCATACCGATACTTGTGCTCTCGGCACAACGTGCCGATTTGTTTTTCCAAATGGCGCTTGGAATGATCTTTCGTCAGATTCTTCTTCCAACGATAATAAGACGCTCGAGAGATACCTAAATGAATACAGATATCCTGCACGGTCATTGTGTTGTGCAATACTTCTATAAGTTCGACTGACGTTTCGCTATCAACTTCCTTTCCAATTCGTTGTACTTTTTTAACACTTCATTCTGTTGTCGCAAATAACGATTTTCTGCCTGCAGTTTCTCTAATTCAGAAGAATACTCCGGACCTTTTCCATAAGTGTATTGCTTTCCAACAGGCTGTTCGAATCGATGTGTATCCCCAGCTTTATGCCATCTAACCCATGTCTGAACCTGTGTCTTATTCTTAATATTCAATTTCTCCATGATCTCTTTCATAGGCACGCCTGCCAATCTCATTTCTACAGCCTTCTGTTTCACTTCAACCGAATAACTCACTCTTGTCCTCATAGAAAAAACACCTCCAAGTCTAATTTCGGATAACAATCATCCTTTTTCAAACTTGAAGGTGTTTTTTTTTGTCTCATCTTATGGGGTCAGTCCC